>DAOLCX010000289.1:0-4583 GCA_035327685.1 Pirellulaceae bacterium
TCAAGGGTGAGACCGTTCGCGCGTTGCGAGGCGTGACCTTTGACGTCCCCGCCGGTGACTATGTGGCGATCATGGGGCCATCCGGTTCGGGAAAAAGTACGCTCCTCAATTTGTTGGGATGTCTGGACCGTCCGACATCGGGCGAGTTTTGGCTTGGCGACGACAACGTAGCGACCATGACCGATGATCAACTGTCGGCCATCCGCGCATCACGCATTGGATTTGTGTTTCAGTCCTACAATCTCATTCCGCAACTCACGGTGGTCGAGAATATCGAAGTCCCGTTGTATTACATGGGGAAGCTCAGTCGCCAAGGCCGCGAACGGTGCCACAGGCTCGCGACCATGGTCGGTTTGGGGGAGCGTCTCGGTCATCGCCCCACACAACTCTCGGGTGGCCAGCAACAACGTGTGGCCATCGCACGATCCTTGGTGAATAACCCTTATTTCATCCTGGCGGATGAAGCTACAGGCAATCTGGATTCGGTGACCACCGAAGAGATTTTGGCCATCTTTCAAAAGCTTAATGACCAAGGGCGTACGATTATTATGGTCACTCACGAAGATGAAGTAGCTGAACATGCGAAACGCGTGATTCGCTTGCGTGATGGTCTTATCCAATCGGATTCCATGAATCAGGAACGAAAACTGTTTTCTGTAGAACGGTTGTCAACAGTGGCCCATGATGTGGGCGATTTGGTGGAAGTTGCCTGATGCTGTACTTCAAGACCTGGCAACTCGGTGTCAAAAGCTTGCTGCTGCATCCCATGCGGTCGGCGTTGACGGTATTGGGTATTTTTATTGGAGTGGCCAGCGTCATTTGGCTGTTGGCGATTGGCGAGGGCATCAGCCTCAAAGCTCAAAAACAAATTGAAGACTTGGGCGCCGAGAATATTATTGTCCGTTCAGTGAAGCCCCCCGACAGCGGCAGCGCTTCCATGTTCTCCATCAACACCTATGGCTTGACGCGATCCGAACAACGTCTGCTGGCCAATACCATACCCACGGTGGTCAGCGTTTTGCCTATTCGCGAATTGCCCATGAAATTCCAGTATGCGGGGAATCCGCGCATTCAGCCCATCGATGGCCGACTGGTAGGATGCACTCCGGAATACGCCGAAGTCACGCGCTTGGTGATCGAACGCGGGAGCTTTTTGACTCCGACGACATTGCAGTCTAAAGCAGCCGTCTGCGTAATTGCCAATGACCTGGCAAATCGACTTTTTCCCTCTGACGACCCGATCAATAAAGAGATTTACCTGCCAGAGGAAAGGCAGTACTTCAAAATCATCGGCGTGTTGAAACCAAAGATGGCCACGGCCGCCATCGGTGGTTCGCTCGAAGCCCAGGACTTTTCCAGCGATGTTTACATCCCCATCACGACGATGCAGCAACGTTTGGGTGACCTCGTCGTCAAACGCTCGGGAGGTGGCTTTTCCGCACAGCAGTTTGAACTCAGCCAGCTCACGTTGCGAGTCAATTCCATCAACAACGTCCCCGAAACGGCGAAACTGGTGGAGGCGACGCTTCGATCTCGTGATGAGCGGCGCCAGGATTTTCGAGTCACCGTGCCATACGAGTTGCTTGAACAAGCGCGCACCACGCGTCTGATGTTCATGATGTTTATGGGTCTCATTGCGGCGATCTCACTGGTGGTTGGCGGAATTGGCATCATGAACATCATGTTGGCCACCGTCACGGAGCGCACCCGAGAGATTGGAATTCGACGCGCCTTGGGAGCTAAACGGGGGGATATCGTTCGGCAGTTTCTAGTGGAGACGATTGTGTTGTCGATCGTGGGGGGGATTACTGGAATCCTGGGAGGTCTGCTATGCCCCTGGACCATCAACGGTTCGCTGGCATTATCTGAAACGATTTCACCGCGATTTTACGACAACTTGCCGGACGTGGCCAAAGACCTCAGCCCTGTATTGGTCCCGATGTCGATTCCATTGGCTTTTGGAATTTCCGTTCTCGTGGGCGTCGCTTTTGGTATCTACCCCGCCTTTCGCGCTGCCCAGATGGATCCCATCGAGGCCCTTCGCCACGAATAACCAAACGCCATCGCGTTGATGTTCTTAATGACTGCCCCGTTGTTTGGGGAGTTGCGATGTTCCGGCCAGGAAGTTGTCGATTTCGGCGGCGTCACGCAGGCGCGTAAATTCGTCGTGCATCGCAATGCGCAGCTTCTTTTCCAGGATGTCGGCGGCAAGATGATCTTTGACGGCGGCAAAATCCGTGACGACTGGTTGCGTATGACCGACACACATCATGATCACAAACAGCTCGCCGACTTGAACGACCCGAGAGATTTCACCGACTTTGAGTCGGAACGCCTCTTTTTCAAGTTCGGGTCGTCCCCCGTGTCGTTGAATGGGGGGGACTTGGCCAAAGTTTGCCTGTGAGCCCGGCTCTTGAGAATATTGTCTGGCCAGTTCGCCAAAGTAGCTGGGTGTGGGATTGGCGGTCGCCATATGCCACACTCGGTTTGCCATCCGATGGTCAGAAAACACGATAATGAGGGCCTCAACGCGCGGGCCGAAATTGGCCTCGAAGCCTTTTTGTAAGTCTTCATCCGTGACTTGAATTTTGGGAGCCACGATTTTTTTTAAGGCTGTTGTGGGCCAAACTTCATCTTCCATATACAGATCAATGCGGGTCGTGTCATCGCCCGTCGCATATTGGATCCACGCGTTAATATCAACTTTGCCATCGGCCAAATAGAATCCGAATGCTTCGGCAGCTCGGTACACCTCTTGATTCAGGTCCTCTTTGGTAACTTGGACCCCTTCGCGCTGCAGAGCTTGCGCCAGGATCAGTCGATTGATTTCGCCTTCGAGTATTTCGTCTCCGAATCGCGCGATACACTCCTCAGCCAGGTAGGCCGTTGAAATCTCAAGCCCGTTGACGCGGGCGGCGAGACCAGGAAATTGGCTGCTGCGGGCAGGGTCGTTCAGGATATTCTCAATCTGAGCACGTTGTTGAAGCTCATTGAAGATTCTTGACGCAGCATCGCCGAGTTTTTGCGTGGCCATTTTCTCGATCAGTTTGTTGTGGATTTTGGGCAGATCTTTAGCCGGAATGTCTTGCGCTGGAAAAATGCGTTCACAGCGCAAAACCAAGTAGGCATCGTCTTCCAGGCGCATGACCGGCGAAACGTCGCCTGGTTTCAGCGAAAAGATGACGGTTTCGAGATCCGGGTGAACGCTGTGCCTTGCGATGGGAGGCAAAAGTCCCCCGACAGCGGCGCTATTTTGATTGAGCGAGTATTGCTTGGCCAGGTTGCCAAATTGCTCAGGGTTGGCTTGCAGAATATCGCGAATTTTTTCGGCGGTTTCGCGTTGAGCGACAACGATCTCGCGAACTTCGACCTTGGTGCCAAACTCCAGTTCCATTTGTTCGTTGAGTTCTTCCGGGCTTATTTCGATCTGGCTGGCTGCCAATCGGCGCAACGCCAAATCCATCCATACAATGTCATTCTTATAACGGTCTTGTGTGATATTGCGTTTGGATTCGATCAACTCCAAATAGGCATCGGTCGCCAATCCAAACGACTCAGCCAACCGGTGGATCTCCTTATTGACATCGCCTTCCGTGATCACAATCCCGCGCTGTTTGCACTCAGACAACACGAGCAGCTTATTGACGATGCTTTGCAGTACCGCATTTCCATGTCGCAACAACGCTTGTTGTGAGATGTGCTCGCGCGAGATGGGTTGGCGATTGACCACAGCCAAAACGGGCATGCGTTGGTTTTCATCGACTCGAGTATAGGTTGCTTCATTGCGGGCAACGCTGCGAGCCTGCTGTCCATGCGCAGCATCCTGAATCGTCGTACAAGCGATGAGCAGGCAGGCGGCGAATGGCATACCACAAGTGCCAGTCCGCTGAGTCGAGTGATGAGTCATGTGTCGTTTCTCCATAAACGAAGTCCAGGGTTTGACATGAACGCTCAATCAAGTGGATGTCGCCATGTCGAAAATTCTAGAGATCTTGTGTTCTCGAGCTTTACGGGTGTCTGGCAATGTCCCAATGGCGATCAGGGCCTTGTTGAGACTGTATGGCACCGAAATTGTCGCAGGAGTATAGAAGTTATCGAAAAGGAGGGTCAAGGTATTTTTCCGCCCGCTAATTGAAAAAGAAATTTCCAAAATCGGCCTTGATGTAATTGAGTGGGTTCAGTATTTGTCCGCAATCAGTAATTGGCTAAGTCAAAACGGTTCCAAAATTGCAAGGAGGCAGTTGAACCACTTTACAAGCTGGCCGGATTGGAATCCGAAGCGGGAAATTGGATTCCAAAGCCCTCCCTCCTGGGTATGAGCCTAACAAGCCCGTTGACGTTGGTTTCTGGGTCAACCGCGACAACGGGTGCTCACGGCTGAGCTTAGACTGGGCACTGAGTTGGTTCTGCCGGCTCGGTGCCCAGGGAAACACCACCAGGCGCTGGTCCGTGCTCGCGGGCCAGCGTCTTTTTCTATACCGTCTCGGATTCGAGTTTCAACAAACGCCGTTTCATGGCGATTCCACGAGGTGCGGAATATCCTCCCAGCCCATTTTGTCCCAGGACGCGATGGCAAGGGATGA
>DAOLCX010000290.1:0-4567 GCA_035327685.1 Pirellulaceae bacterium
GAAATTGCTGGCCAACCTTTGATCGGCGCGCTGTATTTTCCCGGACTCGATGAATCGATTTCTGCAATGAGCGGCGAAGGGGCCTGGTATCAACGGTCCGGAACTCCGGCTCGACGGGTCCAAGTTTCTCAACGGAGTCATTTGGCTGACGCCGTCATTGTCACCTCCGACGGCGCGAGCTTTGCGAAACGAAATGCCTCAGCCGGTTGGCGCAGAATCGAGTCCTCTTGCTCGTTTACGCGAACCTGGGGTGACGCCTACGGCTACATGCTGGTCGCCACCGGCCGAGTCGAAGCGATGATCGACCCGATCCTGAGCGTATGGGATGCTGCAGCCGTGATGCCGATCGTGATGGAGGCAGGCGGGACGTTTACGGATTGGTCGGGCCAACCCAGAATCGATTCCGGCGACGCCTGTGGCTCGAACGGCAAGATTCACGCAGACATCTTGAATCTGCTCCATACGGCATAAACTGTCGGTAGCAGCTGCTTCACTTATCCCATGTTGACCGTCCGCTCGCCTGCAAAACTGTATGGTAGAATGAGTATCTGTAATAGGCAGGTGGAATCGAAAAAGGCAAATTGCATGCGACGAATATGGTGCTGGACCTGGGTGATTGTGAGTGGTCTCTGTTTGGCCCTGGGTTGCGAAAAGACTGACTATGAACCGGTTGTTTTCAAGAAGAAACTAAAAGATTTGGAGGAACGCCTGGCTACAGAACTCGCGGCGGGCGTCCCCAGTGCAGTCCCCCCAGACTTGGCGCGGCGGCTCGACCAATTGGAAAAAGAACTGGCTGAGACTCGCCAACAAGTGACCGAGATCTCTCAGATGCTGGCCGAACACGAGCGGGAAGCGCGCGCAGCGGTTTTGGAGCGGCTGAGACAACTTCAGGCTCCTGTCACCGCCGATCCGGATACTGGCCGGATTTTAGCCATCGACCTCAGCCAATCGCGTCACGAAAACGCCGATCTGGAACAGTTGGCCATTTTTCGTCAGTTGGAGTCACTCGCATTAAATGGCGCTCAAATGAACGAAGAGTCATTTGCGATTGTGGCCAGAATGGCGTCGCTGCAACGTCTGGTTTGCGATAAGTCACCGGCAACGGTCCAGGCGCTGGCGGAATTGGCCGGACTACGCAAACTGAAATATTTACAGTTGTTTCGTTCGGACATCTCGGACGATGGATTGGCGATCGTGGCCAGGTACCCGGCATTGGAACAACTGCGGATCGGTCAAACTCGAGTTAGCGACGCCGGTATCCAACATTTGACTGCCCTGCGCGGCTTGCGAGCCATCGACTTGAGCGATTGCACAGGCGTCAGCGATGCCAGCCTGGAAAAACTGGCTGAGTTGCCGCTGACGTTCCTCAAAGTGTGGGGGCCAAGTATTACTGACGAAGGGATGAAACATGTGGCGCGGATGACGCGTCTGACCGTGCTCGGATTAAATGACACGGCAGTGACCGACCAGGGTTTCAGCCACCTATCGACTCTGTCGGAGTTAACCGAAATTCACTTGTTTCGTGTCAAGGTTGGCGACCCAACCATGAAGACCCTTTCAGGACTTCCTAAACTGAGTTTCTTGAACTTGCGAGACACCATGATTTCGGATCGCGGGTTGGTCGACTTGGCCAAGCTTGCCAATTTGCGAGTGCTCGACCTGAGCGAAACCAAATCGCCAGGAATTACAGACGCATCGGCGGCGGCGTTTGCCCGCATGACTAACTTGGAGGATTTGAACTTGTGGAGTACCGCGGTTGGAGACGCCTGCGTTCAGGTGATTGCCCAGCTTCCTAAACTGCGCCGCTTGAATCTGGACAACACGCGGATCACAGACGCCGCCATCGACCATTTGCCGCGGATGCCGCAGTTGGTCTGGTTGCACCTCGGCTCGACACAGATTTCCAGTCAGACGGTCCCCACGTTATCCAAGCTGTCGCGATTGCGCTATCTGAACGTTTCCTTTACGAACATTGATGAGGATGCATTCGATGAATTGTACGATGCATTGGCTCCTCATCAATGCGAAGTAGTTGGCCCGTAGCCATGCCGGCATCGACACCAGACGATACGGTATTTCGCGCAGTCGGGTTGACCAAGACCTATCAAATGGGTGACGTGCAGGTTCCCGCGCTGCGCGGTGTTGATTTGCAACTGTACCGCGGCGAATTTGTGGTCTTATTGGGGCCCTCTGGAAGTGGCAAATCGACGTTGCTCAATATCCTGGGCGGCTTGGATGTTCCCACCAGTGGTCAAGTTTTCTATGAAGACCAGGAATTGACATCGTATTCCGATGCGGCGTTGACGCGTTTCCGGCGGCAATTCGTGGGTTTTGTGTTCCAGTTTTACAACTTGATCCCCAGCCTGACCGCCCGCGAAAATGTGGCTTTAATTACGGAAATCTCACGAGACCCCTTGGACCCGAGTGAAGCATTGAGATTGGTCGGCCTGTCTGAACGTCAACATCACTTCCCGGCGCAACTTTCCGGTGGCGAGCAACAACGTGTGGCGATTGCCCGGGCCATTGCCAAACGCCCCAGCGTCCTGTTGTGTGACGAGCCGACTGGTGCTTTGGATGTGCAAACGGGGGCGATGGTGTTGGAGGCACTACGCACGGTGAACGTGGAGTTGGGGACGACGACGGCCGTCATCACACACAACTCGGTGATTGCGGCCATGGCTGATCGGGCCGTTTGGCTCTCGGATGGTCGAGTGGCTCGGGTGGAGACCAATGCGTCAAAACTTCTTCCGAGCGAGTTGCAATGGTAGCCCTGCTGAGCATGCTCGACCGCAAATTGTTGCGGGACTTGAATCAGATCAAATCCCAGTCGCTGGCGATCGCGCTGGTGATGGCGGCGGGTATTGCGATGTTGGTCATGTCGTTGTTTGCGCGCGACGCCCTGCACCGCAGCAAGGAGGCCTTTTATGCCCGCTATCGATTCGCCGATGTGTTTGCCTCGGCCAAGCGCGCGCCCCGGAGCATCGCCCACCGTTTGGAACAGATTCCTGGCGTCGCTGTTGTCGCTCCGCGGATTGTGGCAAACGTCTCGTTGGATGTGCCGGACATGAACGAGCCCGCCATGGGTCGTTTGATTTCAATTCCCGATACAGGGCGCGCTCCCCTCAACGATGTCTATCTCAAATCAGGACGACTCCCGGACCCTCATCAAGCGGGTGAAATCTTGGGAGGCGAGGCGTTTTGCCAAGCCCACCAACTCCAACCCGGCGCGACCATTCGCGCGGTGATCAATGGGCGGTTACAGGAGTTAACGATCGTGGGTATCGCCTTGTCGCCTGAATATCTGATTCAGATTCAACCTGGTTCGCTGCTTCCGGATGATCGTCGGTTTGGCGTATTTTGGATGTGCCAGCGACAATTGGCGGCGGCCTATAACATGGAAGGGGCATTCAACGATGTGTCGTTGACCGTCGAACCGGGAACGCAAGTCGAACGTGTGATCGACGATGTGGATCGTTTGTTAGAACCGTTTGGAGGTATCGGCAGTTATGCGCGGGACCATCAAACGTCCAATCAGTATATTACCGACGAGATTCGGCAATTGAGTACAATGGCCACGTTGGCCCCCGCCATATTTTTGTCGGTGGCTGCGTTTTTGATTAACGTCGTCATCTCTCGACAAATCGGATTGCAACGAGAACAAATCGCCGCCCTCAAAGCGTTCGGATACAGCAACACAGCCGTGGGTTGGCACTATTTAAAAATGGTGATCGCGATCGCGTTGGTCGGCACGTTGATTGGATTCACTGGCGGCTTGCATTTGGCTCGCGGTTTAACTCGCCTGTATGCCGAGTTGTATCGATTCCCCTCGTTCGATGTGGTGATTCACCCGTGGGTCGTATTGATCGCAGTGGGAGTAAGTGTCGGGGCGGCCGCCTCAGGGGCCTGGTGGTCGATCCGTCGCGCCGCCCGTTTGCCACCCGCCGAGTCCATGCGACCTGAACCTCCGGCCAATTTTCGACCGACCGTGTTCGAGCGTTTGGCGGTCGGTCGGTGGATGCCACTGGTGCTGCGGATGATCTTGCGGAATTTGGAACGTCGGCCACTCAAATCGCTCTCGGCAATTTTGGGGATCGCGATGGCCGTTTCCGTGCTGATCGTCGGCAGTTTTTCGTTGGACGCCGTGAACTATATGATGGATTTCCAGTTTCGTTGGGGGCAACGGCAAACGCTCAATTTCACGGTGGTCGAACCGGTACATCGAAACGTCGTCCATGAGATAGCATCCTGGCGAGGTGTGACGGGACAACAAATGTTCCGCGCGGCGGCTGTTCGACTTTCGCGAGGACATCGCTGGCGGCGAGTGGGTGTGCTGGGATTGGATCAGAGCCAGGATTTGTTTCGCTTATTGAGTACTGATCGCCGACCCTACCGTTTGCCGCGGCATGGACTGGTGTTATCCGAAAAGCTGGCAGAGATTTTGGATGTTCAGCTTGGGGAATCGGTAATGGTCTCGGTGATGGAAGGCAAGCGTCCCACGAGGGATATCGAAGTGGTGGGCGTGATCCAAGAATACGGCGGGTTGAATGCCTACATGAGTTTGGAGGGA
>DAOLCX010000291.1:0-4564 GCA_035327685.1 Pirellulaceae bacterium
GGAAGTGCAAGCGGCCGCCTCAACTTCCGACGTGGCGGATTCCCGCCGCCAACGTTCTTTCCAAACATTGGCGGCAATTTGAAACAGCCACTTTCTCTGGTTCAACACTTTTGGCAACGACCTATCGCGTCGGAGCGCTCTGAGCATCGCCTCTTGAGCAATCTCATCCGCAGTATCTCGTTGGCCCGTCAGACGCCACGCGAACCGAAGCAAGTCGGGAAAATGGGTCGCCAACTCGTCGCTCACGTTTCCACTTTTCGGGTTCCCGGTCGTCATGGCCAGTTGTTTTGAGAATAGATGAACAACTCGCCAGTTAGTTAATTGGAATTTTCAGGGTTCGAAGGAGTTTTCTTAACCACTGGCACTCAGCAAGATGGCTGTTCTCAGCAGTATGGTAACCAGTAAAAGGCTCTCTTATCCATCGAGAGAGCGTTTTTTGACTGATTTTTGTTGGGATACGGTTGCTGAGCCCGCTGTTGTCAAAAAATGGGGACTTACATCCAGGCCCTTAACGCCGGTATCTTTCTGGGGGCGATCTTGTCAGGCAGCAGCGTCACAGTTGTTCGGACCGAATCGCTAAGCGTTGCATTGTTTGGCCAGGTCGTTGCCGAATGGTTTGGTTGACTTGGCCTTAAATCGGGTTTTAACATCTGGCAAAATGCGTTGGTGTCCTGAATGATTGCGCCGAATTCCTTGCCAATGACATACTTGTTTCTGGCGTTGTGTTGGCTGTGGAGCCAGATAGCAGCTTTTTCGCAAGAGCCTGGATCGGCGCAGTGGCGGGAAGCGATTGACCGTTTTCGCATCCAATTGAGGAAAGACGTTGATGCGGATGATGTGGGAGGAATCACGGCTGCCGTGTTTGTCGGCAACCGGATGGTCTGGGCTGAGGGATTTGGCTGGGCCGATCGCGACCAGAAAATCCCTGCAGGTGTGGAAACGATCTATCGCGTCGGTTCGATCAGTAAGCCCATCGCCGCCGTGGCCTTGGTGCAATTGGCTCAGGCCGGCAAACTCAACGTGGACGACCCGGTCGCCAAGTGGGTGCCGGAAGTCAATCAATTCCGCGATTGTCCGGAAGATGCGGCGCCGATGACCTTGCGACACTTGGTGACGCATTCGGCAGGGTTGGTTCGCGAGCCCGCCTTGTTGGGTCATTCAATTGGACCTGTTGGCGATTGGGAAAGTAAAGTGTTGGCGTCAATTCCTACCGCGCGGTATGCCCGCCCACCTGGTGAACAAGTGGAGTATTCCAATATTGGGTTTGCCACCTTGGGATTGGCGATAGGCCGCGCCAGTGAGACACCGTTTATCGAATTGGTCGAGCGGGACGTCTTTCATCGGCTTCAATTGCGCTACACCAGTTATCGGATTGCGCCGGAGCACCAGCATTGGCTGGCAGTTGGTTATTCGAACAGCCGTCGGACCGGGGAAGACGACTGGCGAATTGACTCAGTAACACCGGCTCGCGAGCACAACGGGCGCGGGTATCGCGTCCCGAATGGTGGCGTGTATTCCACTGTGGGTGAACTGGGCCAGTTCATGGCGGCCATGTGGGGTGAATACGGAGATGTGTTGCTCAGCGATGAATGGCGTCGCGAAATGATGCGGTTGCAAACCCCGGGGAGCGAGACCAGCGGGTATGGATTGGGATTTAACGTCCAGATTCGACCCAATGGACATTGCCAGGTTGGCCATGGTGGATCCGTTGCCGGTTATACAGCCCACATGGTATTCGACCCCGACGCGCGTGTCGGCGTCATCCTGCTGCGGAATTACAACCAAGGTGCAACAAATCTCAGCCGCGCTGCCCAAGCTCTTCTATCCGAAATCGTCAACGCGATTCCCTGAAATGTCCCAACCACAACAGGAATTGCGAATCGACGAGCAGATGCCGCTCCCGGCGCGGCGTCTATTGAACGTGGTACAGCGATTGCTCAAGTGCTCGCCCCAGGCTGCGCGGCGGGCCGTGATCGATGGTCGCGTGTCCGTCAACCGGCGGGCGACCCAAACCCCAGACAGCGTCCTGCGCGTGGGCGACATGGTATCCGTCCTCCCGCCGCCTTCGTTTGCTTCTCAACGGAATCCAACGGACGAGACCTGGAACATCGTTTTCGAAGACGAGCTGATCGTCGTGGTCAACAAACCCGCCGGGTTGCTGACGGTCCCCTCCCCTTACGGAGAAAAACGGACAATGATTTCGCTGGTCACTCGCAAGCTGCAAGAGTCCAACGAAGCGGCTGCCGCGTTTTCAGTGCATCGGTTGGACCGCGATGTGTCGGGTTTGCTGGTGTTCGCCAAGTCACTGGAGTTGGCCAAGCGTCTCCGAGACCAGTTTGCCGAGCGAAAACCGGAACGGCATTACACCGCGATCGTGATCGGTGTGCCGCGCGACAATCATGGCACGCTGCGCAGTTATCTGGCCACGGACGATCAACTGAATCGTTATTCAGTCGAATCGGCAGACCAAGGCCAGTTGGCCATAACGCACTATCGGGTGGTCAAGTCGTTTGCAGATGCCGCACAACTGGACGTCACCTTGGAAACGGGCCGCCGCAACCAGATTCGAGTTCATCTGGCCGAATTGGGGCACCCGATCATTGGCGAGACGCGCTATCGGCGGCAACAAGCGGCACATCGCGCATGGCCATTTCGACGTCTGGCCCTGCATGCCGCGCAGTTGGCGTTTGACCATCCTGTATCAGGTCAACGACTACAGTTTTCGTCAGAACTCCCTGGGCCGTTCCACCATTTCTTCCGCCAACAATCGCGCGATCAGCGTCACCAGAGTCGTTGATTCTCTCAATTGCCCATAGTCAAGGGAAAGTTGAACAACACTGGTCCGTCAGGCGTAAGGACCCGCGCGGTAATGTTGAATGAACAACCTGTTCGCGTTAGGATAATGCGTTGACGTCCGGCGAGTTGGCCAAAGTGTGTTGCGAACCAATTCGCAGGAATCGCGCAAAATGATCACCGGACGGCATCCGTTGTCCGCAACCACAAATAAAGGATTCATCGAGATGTACGAAACTCAGTTATTGGCCGCTCGCGCCGGAGTCACGACGCCAGAGATGGAGTTTATCGCTCAACGCGAGCAGTTATCTGTGGAGACGATTCGAGAGGAAGTGGCTGCCGGGCGGATGGTGATCCCGGCCAACAAAGTTCACTTGTCAAAACGACTGGAGCCGATGGGCATTGGCATTGCTGCCAGATGTAAGATCAACGCCAATATTGGAAATTCGGCGGTGACCAGCAATGTAGACGAGGAACTGGAGAAGCTCCACATGGCCGTTCATTACGGCGCCGACACGGTGATGGACTTGTCCACGGGAAAAGACATTGACCGCATCCGCCAGGCGATCATTGAAGTCTCGCCAGTGCCAATCGGGACGGTGCCGATCTATCAGATGTTGGAGGAGTTGGGAGGTCACATCGAGGACATGCGGCCGCAACATTTTTTGGATATGGTCGAACACCAGGCCAAACAGGGTGTCGATTACATGACCATCCATTGCGGAGTGATGCTCGAACATTTGCATCTGACTACCAGCCGCGTGACCGGCATTGTTTCTCGCGGCGGGTCGCTGATCGCCAAATGGATGGTGGTGCACCGCAAACAAAACCCGCTGTATGAACACTTCGATGACTTGTGCGACATCATGCGTCAATATGACGTGACCTGGAGTTTAGGTGACGGATTGCGGCCGGGGAGCATTGCCGACGCCAGCGACGCAGCTCAGTTCGCCGAGTTGGACGTGCTTGGAGAATTAACACAGCGCGGCCAGGCGAATGGAACACAGGTGATGGTCGAGGGGCCAGGTCATATTCCCATGCACCAGATCGAAATGAACATTCGTCGGCAGATTGAAGTTTGCCAAGGGGCACCGTTTTATGTGCTCGGTCCTTTGGTGACTGACGTCGCGCCAGGATACGACCATATCACCAGCGCGATTGGAGCGGCCATGGCGGGTTGGCATGGCGCTGCGATGCTGTGTTACGTCACACCCAAAGAACATCTGGGGTTGCCCAACCGCGACGACGTGCGGGCTGGCGTGATCGCTTATAAGATCGCAGCACATGCCGCGGATGTGGCGCGCGGTCGGCCCGGCGCTCAAGATCGCGACGACGCTTTGTCCCGGGCCAGATTTGCCTTTGACTGGAACGAACAGTTCCGTTTGTCCCTCGATCCGGAAACCGCGCGGGCCTTCCACGACGAGACCTTGCCACAAGACACGTTCAAAAGCGCGCACTTTTGCAGCATGTGTGGCCCCAAATACTGTTCGATGCGGATTACCGAAGACATTCGCCAGCTTGTGGCACAGGAGCCTGACGTACTGAAAGGTGAAAAGGTCTCCTGAATATTCGACTTGACCATTGTTCCAGCACGGCCGACAATAACAGCATGATGCGCGAATTGGCAGTTTGGCTATTATTGCTGACGATTGTGATTTGTCCCTTCCGATGTGGGATGGGGGGGATGCCTTCCTGTTCGGGTTGCGCCGTCACTTCCGCCGAAAGCGATGCGTGCTGCGATCATCATGCGGCGACTACCACTCGCACAGGA
>DAOLCX010000292.1:0-4558 GCA_035327685.1 Pirellulaceae bacterium
ATTGATGCCGAGATGCTCAAGGGCCATTGGGACGTCACGCCCATTACTGTAGATGAGCAGCCCGGATTAGAGTTTTCCTATCGGCTGACCGATGCACAAATGCGTCGCGTTGGCTTGGCAGGGCCGGTCCAGGTCATTAAACGGTATTGGCTGCCAAAATTGAGTGAGGACCAGCGGGTTGGGAGCCACTCGCGCACCTTTCACGTTCATTTCCAATTGGAGGTTGTCAACCAATCGGATGTGGACCAAATGGTGGGCTTGCAACTCAACGGCTTGACGGGCACACCGACCGAAGGATGGTGGTATCAGCACAAAATCCATGCGAGTTCGACAGCGATTGGCTATACGGCGGGTGCGCGAGATGTCGTGTGTTCAACCTCGCATGTTCCCTATCGTTTTCTTAGCGGTCCAGAGATCGTCACCAATACGCTGAAGCCCGCTCCGGCGTTTCAATACCTGATTGATCCGACCCGGCCTGTGCCCGAGGACGAGGTTTTGCGCTATGTCGGAGTCGATACACAGTATTTTCACGCGGCCCTGTTGCCGGCCGAGAGCCCAGAGAATTCGCGCACTCGATATTTGTGCTACAGCATTTTGGGTGGCGTGGCGTCGAGTGAGATTCCCAAGGTCAGTTTCAAGCGTCGATTGGTGGATTGCAGCTTTTATTTGTTTGACCGATTGGAGTTGCCAGCGCAAGGTTCTTTTCGCCAAAGTTTTGACGTTTTTGTGGGCCCCAAAGAACCGCAATTGTTAGAGCGATATGGCCTGGAAGACAATCGCACGTTTGGCTGGTTTGCTTGGTTGTCGAAAACGTTGGTTTGGCTGTTGGGCTTCTTTTATACGATCACATTTCAATTCAGTTACGGTCTGGCGATCATTCTGTTAACGGTATTCGTTCGAGTATTGATGATCCCTTGGGGGCGGAAAGCGGCGGCCAATGCACAAATGATGCAATTGTTGGCTCCCGAGATGAAGGCTATTGCCGAGAAGCACAAGGATGAGCCAGAGAAGCGGATCGCGGCCCAACGCGATTTGTTCCGGCGACATAAGTACAACCCCTTCAGCGGGTGTTTGATTGTGTTGATCCAACTGCCGATTTTTATGGGGTTGTACCGCGGTTTGTCGGTGGATATCGCACTCCGCGACCAACCCTTGATTCCAGGGATGCGTTGGTGTTCGAATCTAGCAGCACCGGATCAGCTCTTGTATTGGAAGAACTGGATGCCGAGTTGGTTGGGTGACGAAACCGGTTGGTTCGGTCCGTGGTTCAATCTATTGCCAATTGCCACGATAGTCCTGTTTCTCATTCAACAGAAGTTATTCATGCCACCAGCGACCGATGACCAGCAGAGAATGACGCAACGGATGATGACCTGGATGATGATCTTTTTGGGATTCATGTTCTTTAAGGTCCCATCCGGGCTGTGTATCTACTTCGTCACGTCCAGCATTTGGAGCATTTTGGAGCGCAAACTGTTGCCACCGGTCAAACTATCCGACGACAAGGTCAATGCCGTTAAATCCGCATCGTCCCAACGCGATGAAGGGGCTCAGAATGGCGATTCTTCCAACACGCCGAAACGCGACACATTGTCCAACAAAATGGTCAATCGATTTCGTGAAATGGTCGAGGGCAAAGGCAAGCCCAAAGAAGTGCCGCTTGATGCGGAAGCCAAGAAGAAGTTGGATCGTGAGCGCCGGCGGAAGCTGCGAGAACGAGAGTCGTGAGCGCGGCGGCTTTTTCGCTCGATGATACGATTGTCGCCATCGCTTCGCCTCCTGGCCATTCGGTGCGCGGCATCGTACGGCTCAGCGGGCCGCACCTGGTGGATTGTCTCAGTCCTGTGGTTCGGATCGATCCGGGCTCGTGGCAGGTACGCCGAGCTCGGGCTCGGTCGGCCGAAATTGACTTAGAGAGCGGATGCACGGTCAGCGGCAGGCTATTGTTGTGGCCCCCTGATCGCAGTTATACACGTCAACCGCTGGCCGAATTTCATACTTGGGGATCGCCAGCTTTGCTCCGCGCCATGGTGGTCCGATTTTGCCAACACGGTGCGCGCATAGCCCGCGCGGGTGAATTTACGTTGCGCGCGTTTTTGTCCGGGCGGATCGATTTAGTGCAAGCCGAAGCGGTTTTTAACCTGGTGGCAGCGTCTCGACAGAGCCAATTTGATCAGGCACTTCGAGAAAGCGTGGGCATGGTTTTAGATCCATTGCGGCGTGTGCGTTCGGAGTTATTGAACCTGCTGGCGGATTTGGAAGCGGGTTTGGATTTTGTGGATGAAGATATTGAGTTCATCGATCAGCGCACTTTGCAGCAAGCCTTGGAATCCAATCTGTTCGAATTGCAACAGGCCAGTCGTCAATTGAGTGCCAGAACGACGGACGATACACCGCCCAGAGTTGTGATTGTTGGACCTCCAAACGCGGGAAAAAGTAGTTTGCTCAACGCCTTGATTCGCGAATCCCGCGCGATGGTATCGCCACTGGAAGGGACGACCACGGACTTCGTTTCCGCTCGCGTCACGTGGCAGGGAAAGACCTTAGACTTGGTGGATACTGCCGGTTGGCAGTCCACTGCGGATTGCGGAGTGGCAAATGACCAGGACGCAATCCGCCTCCAACAATCGCAGGTGGCGATGAATAGTCAAGTGGAACAATCGGACATGATTCTGATTTGTTGCGATGCCTCTCACACTGGCGATGGCCATGCGGTAGGCGACTGGCGAGCACCGCATGACTCGTTTGTGCAGGTGGTTACCAAGGCCGATTTGCCTATTCGCCGGGCGATTCCGGGGCAGGGAATTCTAGTCAGCAGCTATTCGGGGCAAGGACTGGATGAACTGCGCGAAAAAATCCTTGAAAAAATCGACTCGCGAATTCACAATGAAAACGTGGGGATGTCGGCTTCTCGCTGCCAGTTTGGACTGCAACAAGCAATTCAATCGTTGCAATGCGCAATGGACATGGCGGCCGCCAGCGGAGATCACGAACTGATCGCAGTGGAACTCCGTTCCGCGCTGGACGCTTTGGGAGAAGTCGTCGGTGTAGTTTATACCGACGAGTTGTTGGACCGCATCTTTAGTCGCTTTTGTATTGGAAAGTAGAGCGATGTGGGCTGCATCCCAGGGGGCACCCTTCGATGGCGATGCGAGTTGCTGCGGCTCCCCCGGACTTGAGACACCTGGAGCAATCATGATTGATCGATTTCCTTTTCGCCGAGTGCTTTTTGTGAACGCCGTGCCACTATTGACCGCGGCAGTGTTTCTCTTCGTGACCGTTGGCACCGTTCAGGCTCAGCGCGTGGGGGAGTTGATCGTCGTCATTGAATCGGCAGATGCCAAGATCAAGAAAGACGTTGTCGGGCGAGTCAGCGCCGGAAGTATCCACAAACTCACTGCCATTGAAGGGAATTGGTGTGCGATTGAAGGGGCCAAGGGCTGGATTCCCAAGGCTTCGATCTTGACATTGGCCCAGGGTTTGAGGCATTACTCAGAACGAATTGGCAAGAATAAAGGGGATTTTGAAGCGTGGGCCACACGGGGCATGATTTACTTCGAGCTGGGTCAGTTGGACTCGGCATTCGTCGATATGAACGAAGCGATCAGGGCCAATTCGCGAATCGCCGCAATCTGGCACAATCGCGGAATTGTACTGCACGCGCTGGGGCGCTGGCCGATGGCCGTGGACGACTTTTCTGAGGCCATTCGCTTAAACACCAGTTACACCCGCGCCTATCATAGTCGTGGGTTGGCCTATTACTCTTTGGGGGAACTGGACAAAGCTATTTTGGATTTTACGCGAGCGATTCGTTTGGATGAGAACGAGCCGTGGTTTTATGTCAATCGCGGCAGCGCCTATCATGCGGCAGGAAAATCGCAGGAAGCGATCCAGGACTATCTGGCAGCCAGAAAGCTGGACCCCAAACTGTCGGACCCGTTAGTCGGTCTCGCCAATGTTTACCTGGATAAAAATGATCTGGACCGAGCCATGATCGCGGCCGAGGAAGCGATCAAGCTCAATCCCGCCAGCCCGAAGGCCTTGAATGTACGGGGCTGGGTGCTGTTCAAGCAGCATCGTTTGGAGGATTCACTGAAAGATTTCGATTCCGCCATTCGACAGGCCGACGACTTTTCACTCGCGCACAATAATCGAGGCGTGGCGTTGACCGAATTGAAACGGTATGACGAGGCGATCAAGAGTTTTAGTCGAGCGATCGTGTTGTCGCCTGAACCGACGGTTTTTGTGAATCGCGCCCATGCTCACATGTTAGCGGGTGATTCTCGCTCAGCCTGGGAGGATCTGCAACGCGCGTCCGAAATGAATGAACGCCTGGTTGAGGGGATTCTGGTGCGAGCCTGGTTTCTCGCCACCTGTGCTGACAATGAATTACAGGATCCTCAATTGGCGGTAGCAACCTGGGAGGAACTCCCCGAAGGGTTTCAGCTTGATTGGAGCGCGTGGGACATCAAGGCTGCAATATTAGCGGCAACGGGCAATTTTCCCGAAGCTATTCAAGCGGCCGAGAAAGCATTGGCGACGGCGCCAGCGCACCGGC
>DAOLCX010000293.1:0-4544 GCA_035327685.1 Pirellulaceae bacterium
GAGCGATTTGCGACCACCCCCGCAATGTGCCCGACGATGTGTTGCTGCGTTTGCCTGACAACGGCGGTGTGGTGATGGTCAATTTCATGTCTGGATATATTGTCCCCACCGAGCAATTGGCTGCAGATCGCCAGGCCCACGGTACTTTCCGCGACGTCGTCGATCACATTGAGCATGTCATCCGTGTGGCTGGTATTGATCATGTCGGAATCGGATCCGACTATGACGGCGTCAGTCGGCTCCCGATCGGCTTGGAAGATGTCAGTTGTTATCCCAGGCTGACGGAAGAACTGCTCCGTCGCGGTTACGAGCGCGATCACATCCACCAGGTGCTGGGAGGGAATGTGTTGAGAGTCATGAAAATAGCTGAAAGGGTTGCCGATGAACTGCGCGAGGCCCAACAGCACGTTCAGGAGTTCGGCCGATGAATTGCGATACAGGTCAAATCGACCATGTGCTTCGGGAACGACGGGTGTTCGCACCGAGTCCAGAGTTTTCGCGTCAAGCCCGCGTTGGATCGCTGGACGAATATCGACGGCTGTATGATGAAGCGCGGCAGGACCCTATCGGGTTTTGGGAAAAACGGGCCCGCGAACAATTGCATTGGTTCCGGCCGTTTTCCACCGTGCTGCAGCGAGACGGCCACCGGGTGGGGTGGTTTGTCGAAGGCCAAACCAATTTGTCGTACAACTGCTTGGATGCTCAGATCTTGGCAGGACGCGGCGAACAGTTGGCACTGATTTGGGAAGGCGAACCAGGTGAACAAAGGAAGGTGACTTATCGCCAACTGCACGAGCAGGTGTGCCGGCTGGCCAGCGCGCTCCAGCAATTGGGCATCCACACAGGAGATGTCGTTTCCATCTATCTGCCCATGGTTCCCGAATTAGTCGTCGCCATGTTGGCTTGTGCAAGAATTGGCGCCATCCATTCTGTGATTTTCGGTGGCTTTAGTTCGGAGGCGATCGCGGATCGCAACAATGATGCTCAGGCCAAGTTGGTAATCACCGCCGACGGGGGTTGGCGACGGGGACACGTATTGCCACTCAAAAACATCGTCGATGAAGCGCTGGACAAATCACCCAGCGTGAAGCATTGTATTGTTTTCCAGCGCCTGGGAGGCGATTGCCCGATGCGGGCAGGGCGCGATCTGTGGTGGCAAGATGTCACGGCCCAGGGTGATCCTGATTTCCCGGCCGTTCCACTCGATGCCGAGGCGACCAGCTTTATCCTCTATACCAGTGGCTCTACTGGAAAACCGAAAGGCATTCGGCACACAACGGCCGGATATAACTTGTGGGTCAAGCAGACGTTTCAATGGGTCTTCGACTACCGCGATGACGATTTATTTTGGTGTACCGCGGATTGCGGCTGGATCACCGGACACAGCTACATCGTGTATGGGCCGCTATCAAATGGGGCCAAAGTGATGATGTATGAAGGTGCACCGAATTACCCGGCAGAAGACCGGTTCTGGTCGATCATCGAACGCCACCGAGTGACGATCCTCTACACCGCTCCCACCGCCATCCGCGCATTTATCAAATGGGGCGATCATCATGTGGATCAGCATGATTTGAGTAGCCTGCGGTTGCTCGGCACAGTCGGCGAAGGCATCAATCCCGAAGCTTGGATCTGGTACCATCACAAAATAGGTGGTGCACGCTGCCCCATTGTGGATACTTGGTGGCAAACGGAAACGGGAGGTATCATGATGTCTCCTTTTCCGGGGGCGACACCGACCAAGCCTGGGAGTTGCACGCTGCCTTTGCCTGGAGTGGTTCCAGTGATTGTTGATCAGTCTCTCCGGCCCGTGGAAACAGGTCAGGGTGGCATGCTGTGTATCGCTGACCCGTGGCCGGGAATGTTGCGTGGAATTTGGGGAGACGAAGACCGTTTTGTAGAACAATATTGGACCAAAGTTCCCGGTTGTTATTTGACTGGCGACAATGCGCGCCGCGACGAAAACGGTTATTACTGGATCATGGGTCGAATCGATGACGTGATCAATGTGGCCGGTCATCGACTCAGTACGATCGAAGTCGAGAGTGCCTTGGTTTCCCATCCTTTAGTCGCTGAAGCGGCTGCGGTTGGTCGCCCCGATGAAATTAAAGGCCAGGCCATTGCCGTTTTCGTCACGGTGAAGTCATCGAATCCGGATCCGCAACTCAAGGAAGCCCTCCGACAACATGTCCGCAAGGAAATTGGCGCTCTGGCTGTACCCGACGATATTCGCTTTACTCAGGCGCTTCCCAAAACGCGCAGCGGGAAAATTATGCGCCGACTGCTGCGCGATATCGCCAGTGGTCGCGAGGAGATTGTTCAAGATACCAGCACTCTGGAAGACTATAGTATTTTGGCGCGACTCCGTGGCGACGAAGAATAGTCGCGTGTCACGAAAAAACCCCGGCCTGGGCCGGGGTCGCGTTTGAAATCCGATCATGGAGCCAATGCGCTCCAAGCATTAGTTACAACATGCCGCTTGATTCGTTCGAGCGCGCAATCGCGTCAACAAACCGGCCCGGCGCGGTGAATTGTCGCAACACGACGGTTGGCAACACGGATTGGCCGGTGCTGCACAGCAACGAGTTGTACACGTTGTCACCGGAACGCGACAACAGACACGTTGGTATGCGGTATAAGGTACGCACACGCGGCGGCAACAACCACAGGAATCCACACAAGTCGTCATCCGGTAACGGGTGACAGGTACGCACCGCACCACAGTCTGATACGTAGTGCAGCAAGATGTCTCACAACAACAAGCGGGCTGGCAACAAGGATTCTCTTGGCAACAGTTCCCACGACGAAAACCATTGGCGTCCGCAACATTAGCCCAGCCCAAACATCCCACAACTAACAGCGAAAATACGATCCGGTTCATATCTACCTCCCAAGGAAACGTTTCGGGTCCAAATAACGGCGCAAGCTCAACGTGAACTCAGTCTGTTTCCTCTGCCGCCACTTGCTACTCTCATGGTAACAAATCGATTCACCTTGAAAACCGGGGACATGACTCGTGCGGACCGCGCGGTTAACTCAACCGCTTTTCGATGGCCTCTCGCAGCGACTTAGCCTCATACGATTCCTGGACGGCAACCCGCAATAGGGGCAGGCCGGCGGCCTCAAACGCCTGGTTGAGAAACTGATCGCGCGCTGCCCGGTCCTCCCGCTGGTGCGTGGCATCATCGAGTTCGATGGCCAGCTTGGGTTCCAATGTGCCCGGATCGCACAACACGAAGTCAATATGTTTCCCCACAATACGGTTCAACCATAATCGTCGCTGGGGAGTGGACTCCGGGACCAACAACAAATCGGCGACGCGAACCATCGAAAACACCAGAAAATCGTCCTGCGCCGACCTCAACAAGGCCCGATAGAAACGCAATTCGGCTTTGGTGACCAGACGCGAGCGCTTCTGGTAAGGCAACCGGCGATGTGGGACGACCAAACGCAATAGCGCTGCCAAAGCGGC
Source organism: Pirellulaceae bacterium (assembly GCA_035327685.1). Taxonomy (GTDB): domain Bacteria; phylum Planctomycetota; class Planctomycetia; order Pirellulales; family Pirellulaceae; genus BJ22. Next base: position 3,473 of record DAOLCX010000293.1, read on the forward strand.
GAGCACAATCGCGCCGACAAACCACGGCCAATACGTGATTAAGGTGTCCACGATCGTTGTCCCGCCTGGAGAAAGTGAACTGGTGGCATCCGCACAGTCCCAGGTTATCCGCCGGTCGACACTTTAGGAGTGGATTCTATTTCAGGAATCTCGAACCCGGCGCGACCACGTCGCTGTAACATCCCGCTCGCCAATGATGGACCGATGATCTGCTCGCGCTGGGTATCAAACTGCAAATCCTCGCCCAAGGTCAACGTCGGCAGGCTGGCGACATCCACATCATTGGCTTCCAAATGCGCAATCATCCGCTCGACGGAGTCAGCATACAACGGATGATCTGCAACCGCTGCCCGAATATCAGTCAAACTGGCAATGCGCCCAACTTGATGCGAAATGTTGCCGGTATGACACAGCGCGCTGGACAAATGGCCCTCGAGAGCCGGACCGTGCAGTCGCTTCGGATCGTTCGTTCGAATGGCATCCACAAAGTTCTCGTAATGGTTCCCGCCTCCAGACCAGGTTTCAATCGTCTGGCCGTCCAAATCATACGCCGTTGCGCTGGTGTAGTCCGGAACGGTCACGTAGCCTCGCTCGTATTGGATCAATACGCCTACCCGGCAGCCGCGGTACACGTCCATGTTCCGATCCCAATCGCGAGGATTGCCTTGGAAGGCCTTCGACGACGGCAAGCCGCGAGTTTCAAAAATAATCGGAGCCCCCGGATAATCATGCAAAACGGTTTGAGTATTGGGCGTGTTACCGGCATCCTCATAACCTAAGCGGCCCCCGATACTGATCACGCGAGGCGAGATGAGAGAGTAACCCAAAAACCAACGGGCGATATCCATCTGGTGGATTCCCTGGTTCCCCATGTCGCCGTTGCCGGTGTTGAAGTCCCAATGCCAATCGTAATGGAACTGAGGTCGATGCAACGGAACCTTTTCCGCTGGTCCGCACCACAAGTCATACTCGATATGCCCGGGAATGGCCAACGGCGATTCCAATCGGCCAATACTGCGCCGCGGTTTGTAGCATGTGCCAATCGCGTACAACGGTTTACCCAGCGCTCCCG
>DAOLCX010000294.1:0-4542 GCA_035327685.1 Pirellulaceae bacterium
AGGATTCAGGCATCACACAACTTTTGGATCCATGCAGAAAAACGATTCCGTTACCGGTTGGATCGGCCAATTGAAAGCCGGCGATGCGGAACCGGCTCAGCAGCAATTGTGGAACCGGTATTTTCAGCAGTTAGTCCAACTGGCCCGTGCCAAGCTGATCGGATCCCCGCGCAGGGTGGAAGATGAAGAGGACGCGGTCCTCAGTGCACTCGAAAGCTTCTTTCGCCGGGTTCCCCAGGGCCAGTTTCCTCAGTTGCACGACCGCACGGATTTGTGGTCCTTGTTGGTGAAACTGACTTCCCGCAAGGCTGCTAACCAGCGCCGGCGAACTGCCGCCTTGAAGCGAGGGGGGGGCTGTCAAACACACCAGCAGGCCGACCAGCTAGACGCCGACTGGCTGACACGAATTGCCAGTGTTGAGCCGACTCCAGAACTGGCGGCGGAAACGGTGGAGGAAGCGAGGCGGTTGCTCGATTTGTTAGAAAAGGATTCTCTTCGCCGAGTGGCCGAGCTAAAACTTGACGGGTACGCCAATCGAGAAATTGCCGAAGCATTAGGGGTGATCGAACGAACCGTCGAGCGCCGACTGGCCATGGTACGCAAACTTTGGAGTGAGGCTGTCCAGCCATGACCCACGAGTCCGAGTTTTCCAAGCTGTCGGCCGACTTGCAAGCGCGTATCGAGAGTATTTGTGAGCAATTCGAATTGGCCTGGCAGTCCGCCTCCCCTGCCCCTCGAATTGAAGATTTCGTGGGAAATTGGCCAGACCCGGAACGGTCTATTTTACTCCACGAATTGTCGCAAATTGACGCGGCCTATCGCGCGAAGCAAAAGGGTCAACCTGCTGAATTGGCGACACCTACTGGTAACGCTTCCGACCAACGCAACCGAAACGAAGAGTCGATAGAAAATCGAGCGTTGCTGGCTGAGGACCAATCCCGGCGGCGGAGTTCCGCGGCGTCCGACAACACGCAGTTCGCCGGGAACTGGATCGGGCCATACCGCCTGGTAAAGAAACTGGGCGAAGGAGGCATGGGGGAGGTGTGGCTGGCCGATCAGGAACATCCGGTTAAACGGCAAGTGGCGCTCAAGGTCGTCAAAGCCGGTATCGGATCGCGCGAAGTCATTGCCCGTTTTGAGGCAGAGCGGCAAGCGTTGGCAGTGATGGACCATCCCAACGTTGCCCGGATTATTGACGCAGGAACTACCGACGATAACCAGCCTTTTTTTGCCATGGAACTGGGGCGTGGAGTGCCGTTGAATCAATATTGCGACCGGCAGCGGTTGGGGATCGAACAGAGGTTGCGACTGTTCCTCGATGTCTGTTCAGGAGTGCAACACGCGCATCAGAAGGGGATCATTCACCGCGACCTCAAGCCGGGAAACATCTTGGTCACCGAAGTCGATGGGCAGCCCGTCCCCAAAGTGATTGATTTTGGTTTGGCCAAGGCCATGGAAACCACCGAGCGGTTGACGGACAAATCGCTGATGACTGAAATCGGTCGGATATTGGGCACACTTAAGTACATGAGCCCGGAGCAAGCCGGGCTTGAATCGCAGGACATCGACATCCGCACCGATGTCTATTCCTTGGGAGTGATTTTGTACGAATTGCTAACGGGGAGTACACCGCTCGATGAAAAGTCGCTCAAAGGACAAGCAATCTTGAGTGTATTGGCGACGATTCGCGAACAGGACCCCGCGAAACCCAGCAGCCGTTTAAGCCACAGCGGCGACTCGGCCGCTTCGATCACCAGTGCGCGGCGCACCGATTCTGGCAGTCTTTATCGGATACTGTCCGGTGATCTGGATTGGGTAGTCATGAAGGCTTTGGAAAAGGATCGTACTCGCCGTTATGACTCGGTGTCCAGCATTGCAGCCGATGTTCGCCGCTTTCTGGAAAGCGAACCGGTTGTCGCCCGGCCCCCGTCATTGAATTACCGCGTGAGGAAATTCGTGCGCAAGAACCGCACCGGTGTCATTGCGGTATCCTTGGTGACCCTGTCATTGATCGGGGGAATTGTGGGGACCACCTGGGCCATGTTCGTTGCGAATCAAGCGCGCACAGCCGAATCGAAGCAACGTGCGCTGGCCGACCAGCGTGCCGAGGGAGAACACTTGGCCAAGTTGGAGGCACAGGAGCAATCCAAAAAGGCGGTGGCAGAAAAACAAATCGCTCAAGCTGTACAGAGTTTCCTTCAGCATCGACTGCTGGGGCAGGCGGACATCGGCCTGCAAGCCAATGCCATGCTTGAAGCGGGCCAAGTCGCTGACGATGCCCGGTTTGACGTGACCATCGGCGAGTTGATCGATCGCGCTGCCGCGGAATTGACATTGGACAAGATCGAATTCAACTTCCCCAATCAACCGCTGGTCCAGGCCGAAATTCTCACGACGATAGGAAACGCTTATCGAAGCATGGCGCGCTACACTGATTCGATTTCCCATTTGGAACGCGCGCGGGATCTGAAAACAGCAAATCTGGATCCTCTCGATCCCGGTCATTTGCAGGGCCTGCATGATTTGTCCACGGCGTATCTGCTTGCAGGAAGGTTCAACGAAGCGATTGAACTCTTGGAGCAGGTTTATAAGAGCCGCGTGCAGGAGTTAGGAGCCGAGAATTCAGATACATTGGAAACATTGGGCGTGTTAGCTTTGGCGTACCGGGTAATCGGCAAACAGACAAAAGCCATCGAGCTTTATGAAAAAGTTCGCCAAATACGTGAGAAGAACCAGCAAACCGATGAGGCGCAGACCTTGGCCATGCTGACAGGCTTGGCCAGAACGTATCGCGAAATCGGTGAGTATGCCTTGGGGATTGAACTTATCCAGGACGTATGGCAGACCCAAGTTAGGAAGCTGGGTGCCAACCACCCCAGCACCCTCGATACCCGCTACGAATTGGGAACCGCATATCATACAGTTGGCCGATACTCCGAAGCGATTGAATTGTTGGAACCACTGTATCGCGCTCGTTTGGAAAAATATGGAATCAATCACCCTAGCACGTTTAATGCGCTCAGCAGCCTGGCAATTGCTTACTCGACTGCCAGCAGGCATTCTGAGGGAATTGAACTACTTGAGGAAGTTTGTGCGGTGATTGCCGATCGCTTGGGGGCTACCCACCCCACTACACTGAGTACCCTCGCAAATCTGGGGTCTCTGTATCGCGCCGGCGGCAGAAATGCCGATGCGATAAAAACCCTCGAACCGCTGTACTCGGTCATGCTGAAAAACCTCGGGCCCGAGCACCGCCATACCATGATAGCGATTAGCAACCTGGCCACAGCGCTCCGAAACGTCGGCAGACCTGCCGAGGCGATCGAATTCCTTGAGGAAATGCGCACCGTCATGATCGATGAGTTGGGTGCCGAACATCCCAACACGCTGAGGACCCTGTCTCATTTAGCGACAGCTTACCGCGATGCAGGTCGAGTCCCGGATGCAATTGAACTTTACGAACAACTACGATCCGTGATGCTGGAAAGGCCTGGGGTCGATCACCCCGACACACTGGTTGTGCTCGGTCAACTGGCCATCACGTACCGCATGGCGAGCAGGACTGCCGAAGCATTCGAAATGCTTGAACTGGCAGGGACCGGTTTAGAAAAGCACCATTATCAGGTTCAAAGCTCTACATGGATCGTCAATGAAGCCATCAACGCCTATGAAGTCGAACAGAAGTTTCATTGTGCCGAAATCTGGCTGAGAAAATGGTCTGCGGTGATCGGCAGGAAATATGGCGACGACTCGACGGTCTCTGCCCAACTGCTGGCTCGTTTGGGACGGAACTTGTTGTTGCAGCAAAAGTTCCAGGATGCCCAATCGATCTTGCGGGAATCACTGGAAATTCTGCAACGGGACGAACCTGATGTCTGGACGACGTACAACACTCAATCCTTGTTGGGAGCCGCATTGATGGGTCGAGCGAAAGTATTGAGTACTGCGGCGGATGCCGATTCGCGTGTGCAGGCATCGGCGCTATTCAGCGAAGCGGAAACGATGCTGATCGACGGTTTTGAGGGGCTGAACAAGCACGCGGAACAGATTCCTGGGCATAGCCAGAATTGCCTCCGCGATGCCGTGGAACGGTTGATTGAGTTATATCAGGCCCTCAATCGTCCCGCCGAGCGCAGCCGGTGGGAGGAAAAGGGGACATTCTACTTTATGGGCGGACTTCGGACTTCGTTTGGTTAGAATGCTGCGATGCCACGCACATCAAGAGCATCGCGAGGCGGGTTTGTGTACCATGTCCTGAACCGGGGCAATGGCCGCAGCGATGTCTTTCACAAGGATGATGCTTCGCCGCGTTTGTGAACCTGATGCGGGAGGCTCACGAAAAGGTACCGATAAGGCTGACTGGATATTGTCTGATGACAAACCATTTCCACCTGCTGTTGTGGCCGCAGGACGATGGAGACCTGAGCCGCTGGATGCAATGGTTGATGACGTCTCACGTGCGCCGTTATCATCGACACTACAAGGGGAGCGGCCATGTCTGGCAGGGGCGATTCAAAGCGTTTCCCGTCCAGTCCGATGAAC
>DAOLCX010000295.1:0-4529 GCA_035327685.1 Pirellulaceae bacterium
CGGCATTATGATGTCGCGTCTTGGCGGGTCCATCAGTTTAGTTCTATGGCAGGGAATTGAAAATGTCCAACGGTCATGAAAACGCTTTGGCGCCGAACGCTCATCGTTTGTTGTGGGCAGGTTTTTTTGCCATCTTGGCGGCCGGTATCGGTTTTGGTGTCCGCGGTGGGATTTTGTTCAATTGGAAAGACGAGTTCGGTTTTAGCGACACTGAGTTGGGGAACATTGGTGGCGCCGGTCTGACTGGTTTTTGCGTGGGGATTTTTATTGGCGGTTTGATTGTTGACCGCATCGGCTACGGAAAATTGGTCATTGCCGCTTTTCTGTTTCATATCCTGTCGGCGGTGGTGACCTTTGCCGCCAGTGAAGGCCAATCTCAAGCGGTCGCCTACAACTATCTGTACTGGGGTATGTTCATTTTCGCGATAGCGAACGGCACGTTGGAGGCCGTCGCCAATCCGCTGGTGGCCACGTTATTTCCACACAAACGAACGCACTATTTGAACTTGCTGCATGCCAGTTGGCCTGCGGGATTGGTTGTCGGTGGGGCGATTGGTTGGTTCTTAGGTGATGGTTTGGGTTGGCATTGGAAAATGCAACTGGCTCTGTTCTTGGTCCCAACTGTTTTTTACGGACTGATGTTTTTGGGTCAGAAAATGCCCAAATCAGTTGCGGCGGAACAAGGGTTATCGCTGGGGGAGATGTTTCGAGACGTGGGATTACTGGGTGGCCTGGTCGCCTGTGCATTGGTCGCCTTGTTCATCAAAGACGCCGTTGGCCCGATGTTGAAACTCGTCACCGGAGTCGAGCTATTTGGACAAATGGGATTCTGGTGGGTGGCATTGGCCATTGCCGGTGCTTTGTGGGCATTGATCGGTGTTGTCACTAAAGGGTCGTTGGGACATGCGTTACTATTTGTTTTGTTTTTCGCTCATGCGCTGGTGGGTTCCGTGGAATTGGGTACAGATACCTGGATGCAGAATGCGATGGGCAATCTACTAACTCCCACGGAAGGGAAGATTCTTTTTGTCTTTACATCGGCCATTATGTTTATTTTGCGATTCTTTGCCGACTGGATCGAATCGCGACTCAAAATCAGTCCCGTGGGGATCTTGTTGATCTGCGCTGTCCTGGCCAGCGCGGGTCTATTTTTGACCAGCCGGATCGAGACTTTCTTGGGTGCGATGTTCGCCTTGGCGGTTTATGCGGTTGGAAAGACCTTCTTTTGGCCGACGATGTTGGCTGTCGTGGGCGATCGGTTTCCACGCACCGGGGCGGTCGCCATGAGTTTGATCGGCGGCATTGGCATGATGGCGGGTGGGTTGATCGGTGCCGCCGGATTGGGATACGCCAAGGATCGTTTCACAGCGGAACACTTGAAGCAGACAGCTCCTGACGTTTTCGCGACGTATGCTGTTCAAAATGAGAGTGACTTCAAGTCGTTCTTGTATTTTGATTCGGTTCAAGTTGTCGATGGCAAAAGGTTGGGGCAGATTCAAGACAAGCTGGACAAAATTCGCAAGACACGTGCCAGCAACAAAGAAGACATCCGAGGAGCTATTGACGACTTGGATCAGGACGAGCGCCTCGTCAAAAAATCCAGCGAAGCGGGGGATCGCGAGATGTTGCGTATCGACGCCTATATTCCTGCGGCTCTGGCAGTGATCTTTGCCGGTATATTTGTGTACTTTATGACCATTGGCGGCTATCGGCCAGTGAGGATCAGTGGAGATTGACGACGATGAAACGACCGGTACGAGTAGCGATGGTGGGTTTGGGCTTTGGCGCGGAGTTCATCCCGATCTACCAGGCTCATCCCGATGCTGAAGTTCGCGCTATTTGCCGGCGCAATGAACGAGAGTTGAATGCCGTTGGCGACCGTTTCGGAATCGACACACGCTATTCGAAATTTGCAGATGTGCTGGCCGACCCCCACGTTGATTTCGTTCATATCAACAGTCCCATCCCCGATCACGGGCGGATGACGCTCGAAGCATTGGACGCGGGCAAACATGTGATGTGCACGGTCCCCATGTCCACCAGCATCGACGAGTGTGAGCAAATCGTGGACAAAGTTCGCCAAACCGGCCTGAAATATATGATGGCGGAAACGGTGGTCTACAGTCGTGAGTTTCTGTATCTGAAACAGATGTACGACCGTGGCGAACTGGGAAAGATTCAGTATCTGGCAGCTTCACACCCGCAAGACATGGACGGCTGGCCAGAGTATTGGGAACGCATGATCCCGATGCATTATGCCACGCATGTGGTCAGCCCCGTGTTGGGCCTTGTCAATGGCTTGGCCGAATACGTCTCCTGTTTCGGGTCGGGCACTGTTCGTGAAGACATTCAGCGCAAGTCAGGCAATGCCTTCGCCGTGGAATCTTGCCACATCAAGATTCGCGGCACAGACCTGGCCGCTCATATCTGGAGATTCCTGTATGATACAGCGCGTCAATACCGCGAGAGTATCGATGTTTATGGCTCCAAAAAGTCGTTTGAATGGACCTTGGTGGAGGGGGAAAAGCATGTCTTGCACACGGCTAAAAAGCCGGAGCCGGAAATTCCTTCCTTGATTGACGTCCCCGATTTTGCTCATTTGCTTCCTGAACCGATTCGCAAGTTCACGCAATCGATCGAAGACGCTGATCACTTGTCATTTGTTCAAGGCGGTGGCCACGGCGGCTCTCACCCGCACATGGTGCACGAGTTTGTCAGCGCGCTCATCCAAGACCGCAATCCCTGGCCGAACGCGGTCACTAGCGCCAATTGGACTTGTGTGGGGCTGTGTGCTCATCAGTCCGCGCTGCAAGGTGGTCAGATTGTTCATCTCCCCAAGTTCACTCTGGGGTAGCCGCTCCTCGGCTCCGGAACGCCCGGGTGGTATCAGATGATTCACGTGCGACGTGTACATCATCCTACGTGCTTCATTGCGGTTGATTGAATGCTTGCTTGAGCAATTCCAGACTCTTGGGAATCGCTGTGTGGAAGTCCTCTTGGCCCTCAAACTCCAGCGAAATGTAACCGCGGTAATGATGTTTCCTCAGGATCTCGGCCACGCGCGGATAGTCGATGTCCAGGGTGTACCACGTTCCTCCACCAAAATAGGTCTTTGCCTGCACCAACACGGTTTTGGGAGCCATCATTTCAAACTGTTCATAGGGGTTGTCAAAGAAGTTCCCCGTATCGAGTGTCACTTGCAGCCAAGGTGAATCGATGGCATTGACGATCCGCATCACCCCTTCTGCCGTGCGGCCCAGTCCCCAATGGTTCTCCAATCCCAACGTCACCCCGCATCGCTCGGCAACCGGAACACACTTTTCCAAACTGCTGATCACCCAATCAAACGCTTCGTCATCAGTGTAGCCTTCCAGCCGAGGTTCGATCCCGCGATTGGCCATCAGTTCGTCGAAATTCTTGCTGGTCCCCCATCGACCCGTATTGACTCGCATCGTCGGAATTCCCAACTGATAGGCCAACTCGATCTGGTGAATGGTCAACTTCACGTTCTCTTCGCGAATTTCCGCCGAAGGAGACACAAATCCCTGATGCGTCGAGAAGCCACACAAATCTAACCCTAACGTAAATGCCTTTTGTTTGATCTTTTGCAATGCCGCATTGGACTGATCCTGCATCTGCATCAGCAGGATTTCGACACCGTCGAATCCCATCTCATAGGCCATCTCGATGCAGTCTTCAATTGTCAGTTTGGAATCCTCGCGAAACCGCCAAAAAGAGTAAGTGGAAACCGCGATGCGATTGCGAATCGTGGACGCGGAACTTTTTTGCGACCATCCTGGAAAGTTCGTCAAACCGGCAGATCCAGCCACTGCCAACGCACCCGCTGCGCCAGCGGTCGTCGTCATTAATTCTCGTCGTGTGATCGTCATGTGATTTTCTCCTTGGAAGAGTTATTTCTACACCAAAGGCAAGCGATGAAGCTAGCACCCTTCTGACCAAACAGGTGGTTCAGCGTACGCTGGGGGAACTCAATCGGGGACAATGCTTGCGCGAATCCCAGGCCCCCATTGAAGCGATCAAATCCTGTTTGATATTTGAGTAACTGGCGAAATTGGCTAGACTGGCCCAAGTTTTGAACTTTGACTGGATCAAGGAGGATGATTGCACATGGCGGAAGCATTCAAGTTTATTCATGCCAGCGATTTGCACCTCGACCGGCCTATGCAAGGGCTGCCTGAAGTACCAGCTTCAATCAAGAAAACGATAGCCAATGCACCTTATGTGGCCGCGGAACGAATTTTTGATCTGGCCGTTGCCGAACGAGTTGACTTTGTGCTGCTGGCTGGCGACATACTCGATATCGAACAAGGAGGTTGCCGGCCAGCCGCGTTCTTGCTTTCTCAATTCGAACGTCTTGCAGAGAAAAACATTCAGGTGTTCTGGTGTGGTGGGGAAGTCGACCATCCTGAGCGTTGGCCAGCGGCTGTCGATTTGCCGCAAAACGTTGTCTTGTTCTGTTCGACGATTGTGGAAGAATCGATTGCCATGCGCCGAGGAGTACCGCTGGC
>DAOLCX010000296.1:0-4505 GCA_035327685.1 Pirellulaceae bacterium
AGCCCCCAGGAACACCGCCATTCCCGCCATCAAAATGATCGGCACTAGCCAGGTGCCGGTAGTGGTTGCGCGGTGCCGAGTCACCGACTTCAGTTGGTCGTTCGCTGAGGCAACTGCCAAGTCGCCGACCGAGTCGATGGGAGCAGGTTGGCGTACTGAGAGCGCTACATGCACGATGCTATCTTGCCCCATAATGGCTGTGCGCAGGGCCGATCTCGTTGGCGGGGATTCTGAGTCCGAAATGATTTGCGGCAAACTCAACCGCGCACATTCACACAATGCTGAGGCCACTTGATGAGCCGAACGCGGTCGATCTTTTGGCTCAAACGCCAACAGGTCGCCCATCAGTGAAACCAGCTCCGGTTGCAAGCCATATCTTTGCGCGGATATCGCCACGCCATTTCGAATGGTGTCCATGCGTTAGGCGAGCGACGTGCATTTGGCCGTTGGGCTGCGCCCCGCAATCAATCGATAGAGTACACATCCCAAACTGAACATATCTGCCGAGGGCGTGAGCGTTTTGTCTTCCCAGCGTTCAGGTGGAATGTACTCATCGAGTGTTTCTGGACCCATGAACCGCCGGTGGCCGTCCAGACACCAAGTCACTCGCAATCGTGCGCGCGACTTGCCAGCCAGTTCAATTGTCCAGGGCCAAATCTGTCCATGAACAATATTCGATTGGTGGAGTTGGTCGATGGCCAGGGCCAGACTCACCGCGATGGACACTGCATTTTCCCATGGGAGCCGAGATTTGACAGCCAGTTTTTCCGGCAGCCAACGATTCTCACTCCAATCACTGACCACGAACGAGTGATGGGGTTCGACAACGGGGCCGAAGGTTGGGATCAGGAAACGGTCGTCGGCCCGCGTTAGAGCGTGGGCCAAACTGGCCATGCCAGACCAATCACGACCGCGAAAATGCTTGTTTTCCGCAAAAAAATCGAGCGCAACGACCTGCCCGGACGGTCGATGTCGCGCCTGAAACACGCCCGACCAAGGCCCGGACATGCTCCGCTGCACGATTACAAAATCGCCCACGCGCAACGCCCCGGCCTGTCCTCGCTCGATCAGTTCTCGGTGGTAACGAGTGGCAATTCCTGACGCGATCAGCCAGGACCACAGCGAGTCGGCGTGCTGCGCGGCATCGGCGGGAACTTGGCGTTTCAGCTCCATCAACCGATGCGGCGCGATTAACTCTGCCTCAACCAGTGATTCCCAGATTTCTTTAATTTCAGCCGCCACGATGGCCTCATTGCCGTTGGAATTATCGTCTAGTGGTATTAAGATATTATGGAGGAACACGAGGATTTTGGCGAGAGACCGCCACTCGTATCGAAACGGATGAAGCAAGCGGATTGAACCATGACCACAGCGGTGTTAGACCACCCTCACGCTACCCAGTTGAAACCGAACGAAGCTGTCCAACTCTATTTTGAACGCGCTGCCAATAAGTTGGACCTGCACGACAGTTTTCGGCGCTTGTTGCGGACTCCGCGACGCGAATTGACCGTCGAAGTCCCCGTCGAATTGGACGACGGACGATTGGAAACGTTCATTGGTTACCGCGTTCAACACAACAATGCGCGCGGGCCGATGAAAGGCGGATTGCGTTACCATTGGGAGGTTGACCTGGACGAAGTCCGCGCGCTGGCCTCGCTCATGACCTGGAAGACGGCCGTCGTCAACATTCCTTATGGCGGCGCCAAAGGTGGAATCTGTTTGGACCCCCGGGCCTACAGCCGTAAAGAATTGAATCGGATCACACGCAAGTTCGTCGATCAAATCCATGAAGTGATCGGACCCGACAAAGACATCCCCGCTCCCGATATGGGAACCAATGCCGAGACGATGTCTTGGATTCGAAATCAGTGGGAAAAGTACCATGGATTCAATCCGGCATGCATTACAGGCAAACCGGTCGAGGATTATGGCGCCAAAGGGCGTGAGGAAGCCACCGGACGCGGTGCCGGCATCTTGACGTTTAAGCTGCTCAAACGACTGGGACGCCGTCCGGGAGATTGTACGGTAGCCATTCAAGGGTTTGGCAACGTCGGTTCCCATGCCGCCAAGTTCATGCACGAGTCGGATTTCAAAATTGTGGCGGTCAGCGATATCTCCGGCGGATATTACCACGCCGATGGCCTGGATATTCCGGATATGTTGCGGCATGCCTTAAAGACGGGATCCTTGCAAGGGTATTCAAACGCCGAGTCCATCTCCAATGAGCAGTTGTTGGCATTGGACGTCGATGTATTGGTGCCCAGCGCATTGGGTAACGTGATCCACGAACGAAATGTGGATCAGATCCGCGCCAAGTACATTATTGAAGGCGCCAACAACCCCGTGAATCCGCACGCGGATCAACAGTTGTTTGAGAATGGCGTGGTGATTCTGCCCGACATTTTGGCAAATGCCGGAGGCGTCACGGTCAGCTATTTCGAGTGGGTGCAAAACCGGCAATACTACAGTTGGGACCTGAATCGAGTTCGGCAGCAATTGGAGTCGATTCTGACAAGTGCGTTTGAGGAGGTCTGGCAGGAAGCGCATGACCACCAGGTCAGTCTGCGGACGGCGGCCTTCATGATTGCCATTCGCCGCGTGAAACGAGCTACCGAATTGGGTGGATTTTAGCTGGGCTATTATCGTCGGTTCGCGACGCAGACCACTTTAACGCTTGCGGTGTAACCTACCCTCACCGCGCGCGATTCTTTTGGAAGTCGAACCCCAAGGCAAGTCTTTTGTTGTTATAGTATAGGCTCAACGGGCAACCGAAGGTGAGCAAAAAAACAACGAGACAAAAACCGTGAACCGACGATTCTGTATCAGTGGATGGGCCACCCTGGCCGGCATGTGGCTGAGTTGTGTCATGGTGCTCGGCCAGGCACCTGATTCGCGCCAGCGCGAAGGCTTGCATGAATCGCCTCCGGTGTTTTACGTGATTCGAGGAGCGACCATTCATGTCGATCCGACCACCACGATCGAGAACGGCTCCCTCTTAATTCGGAATACAAAAATCATCGAAGTGGGGAACCAGGTCGACTCGCCAGAGGGTGCGATCGTGGTGGATGCCACGGGAAAGCATGTTTACGCAGGGTTTATCGACGCCTTTTTGCCCTATGGGGAATCCACCGATCCTCAAAAACCCGGGCCTCGCTATTGGAACGAACGCATTCGCCCCGATACGTCTATCGCCGAGAGTTACCGCCCGGCAGGGATCCGAGTTGACGACTTGAGGCGTGCCGGTATCACGGCAGTCAATGTGGCGCCGCGCGATGGCATCATTCGCGGCCACAGTGCAATCGTGCATGTTGCCGACAGTGGCGCAGAGCACTTGATCGTGGCGAGTGACGTGGCATTGGTTGCGGAACTTACTGTTTCCAGACGAGGTTTTGCGGGCGCGACACCGGCCGCGCCGGGTACGAGCCGATATCCGTCATCGCCGATGGGAGCATATGCTCTCGCGCGCCAGGCATTCTACGACGCACAGTGGTACCATCAGGCGCGACAAGTCTCCACCACGGCGCAACTCGAAGATGTTCCCGAATTTAACCTGTCGTTGGAGCGGATACGTCCGGGCCAAGGGACTCCACTTCTGGTTCAGACCATGAACGAAATTGCCGCGTTGCGGGCTGGCCGCTTTGCGAAGGAGTTCGATTTGCGATTGATCGTGTTGGGCAGCGGGAATGAGTATCGGCTCATGAACGAACTCAAACAATTAGATTGCTCATGGATTCTGCCAGTCGATTTTCCGGCTGCGCCACTGGTGACGGAGGCGACGGCGGCCCTGGATGTCACCTTGGAAGCTCTGATGCATTGGGACCACGCGCCAGAAAACCCGAACCGTCTCCGTGAAGCGAATATCCCCTTCTCATTTTCGACTTTGGGTTTGGCGAAACCGGCTGATCTTCTGACCAACGTTCGCAAAGCGGTTCGGCGGGGCCTCGATCCAGACGCTGCGCTGGCCGCGCTGACGGTCAATCCGGCAAGTCTGTTTAACGTATCTGATCGGCTGGGAACGCTGACACCCGGAAAATTCGCCAGCTTTTTGGTTTTCGATAAACCTGTATTTGAAGATGACGCGAAATTGCTGGAGTCCTGGACGGCGGGGAATCGCCTGGTGGTCGAATCTGTTCCTGTCAGGGCTTTCGCCGGTTTGTGGCGATTCGAATCGCAAGACCTGGAACCCGCCCAATTTGACGTCGTGGTCCGCGGCGACACACGCCTGTCCGGTAGTGTTAAGCCCATTGCAGCCGACGGTGCTGCTGGTGATGAAACGAAAGTCGCTGCGTGGACCACTCGCGATTCATTAATCAGTGGGTCGTTTGATGCGGCACTGTGGAAAGGAACTGGAAAGGCTATCTTGAGCTTTGTGCTGGACCAACCGGAGCAGGCGTCGGGAAACGTGATTTTGCCGGATGGTCGAATGGTCCCAGTTGCTGGTGTGCGCACCGGTGACGCTCCGCCTGAGCCGCAGCGGTCTGGGCGCGGCGGTGGCCGCCCTGAAG
>DAOLCX010000297.1:0-4484 GCA_035327685.1 Pirellulaceae bacterium
ACGCAAGTGTGTCGCAATTGTCAGAACCCAATCGATTGCTGACACGAGCCAAAACTCTGGCTCAACAAGGAGTCCAAGCTCTCGACGCAACGGAACGAAATGCGTTGGCAATTGAAGTCGAAACTTTGCTCGAGTCATTAAAGGACATTACCCAATCCAGCTTTGCCGGAGCCTACTTGTACGGAGGCACGCGCACCAACGCGCCCCCCTTTGCATTCGCTGAACCAATGGTCCCAGGCGGGACACTTTCAGTTCAATATTTGGGAAGCCAACAACCCAGCCGTGCACTCGTCGGTCAGTCTGTGATGATCGACACATTTGTTCCCGGACAGCATCTATTTGGACCACTTCAACGGTCTGAGACCGTCCTGATGGGAACCTCGGGAGCGCGTGTGGGCGCGGGAACGGACAACCTCATCGGTCGAGCGACGTTGCAGGTTCGCCATACATCGACTTCCTACGAGGCCGGGTCCGGAATTGCACCCGGAACGAATTCACCAGGAAACGATACCGTGATTGGCACAACCGGAAAACACTCCGTTCGAATCGTCGATACGAGCGGCGACGGATCGGCGGGCACGATCTCATTGAATGGCGGACCACCTGTCGCATTTACCAATGCGGATTCGAATCTGCGTGTCAGCAATCCTAGTGGACAACAGGTATTCGTGGATATGACGTCGATTACGCCAGGGTTTAATGGCACGATCGCCATCACGGCCCAGGGAACACTCAGCGTCGACGACGGACGGACGTCAACGGCCATTGATTTTTCCGACAGCCAACGTGTGGTGGATTCGACAAGTGGGCGCTTCGTCCATATCAATTCAATGGACATTGTCTTCACCGGTGACGATTACCTGGAATTTCCAGGTACATCCAATGCCATGCAGGCACTTTACGAACTGGTTCAAGACTTGCGGGGTTCGCGCAATTTGACCAACTCGGAATATGGCGCCTCGCTTGATCGCCGGATTGGTGAACTCAATGACCTGGGATCTCAAATCCTTGATACAGTCGGACGACAGTCGGCATCACTTGCATCCCTGGCGCAACTTGACATTCGTATTCTCGACTTTCAACTCGATTTGCGCGACCGATTGAACCAGGTTCAAGCTGCCGATATTTCTCAAGCCATTTTCCAATTGAAAACTGATCAGACTCTATTGGAATACACTTACGCCGTCACGGCACAGGTGACATCCCTGCAACTGATCAACTTCCTTCGATAAACGCCACGCAACTGCTCTCGACTCTGGCCCGCACTTGTGGCAGCTTGAAACCGGTCGAAACAGTTTGTCATATTAACCAAATCTGCCCACGAGTTCAGAGGGCGCATGTTCAACGGCAGGTGCGGCCGGCTGAATTGTGCAGGGCGGAACGCGAGTTAGCCAATTTTAAGGCGTTGTTCAATGCGCTGGATGGCTTCGCGGAGAGAACCTTCTGTCCCGGCAAAAAGGGAATCGTCTTCCGACTTAAGCCAGGACTCAATTTTTTTCTGCGCCGCAATCACCGCACTGTGTGAACGCCCACCAAAGTACCGTCCAATGTCCGCCAACGCATTAGACGTATGACGCCGGGACAACCACATGGCTAACATGCGGGCTGAGGCAATACGTCGGCTGCGGTTTTCAGAGCGCAGCTCCTCGGAATCCACACTGCAACAATCACATACGGCTTTCTCGATCCGCACTAACGTAGAACCGGCTGCGGGAACCAACATCAAGTCGCGCACCAACTCCCTGGTCTGGCTGAGTGACGGCGGCTGCCTGCGGCACAGCTTCCAGGCTTGCAATCGATTTAAGACCCCTTGTAACCGCCGTACATCGCCGGGCAAATTTGCGGCCAAAAACGCCACGATTTCTTCAGGCAAATCGAGTTGCCGTTGGCAGGCTCCTCGCTCGATCAATTCGCGGCGGACAGCCGCATCCGGTGCGGCCAGCGTGCACACTAATCCACACGTCAATCGCGTCAATAATTCATCGCCCAGCCCAGGGATTTCGATTAGCGGCCGATCCAGGGCGATCACCACTTGTTTCCCATGTCGAATCAAGTGATCCAGTGTGTATTGAAACTCTGTCAGCGTTGCCCGTTTGGAGGCCAAGAAATGAAAGTCATCGAGCGCCAACAGTTGCAAATCGCGATAGGTGCGGCGAAAGGTCGGCAACCCCGAACCACGCAGCCCCTCGACAAACGAGTTCGTGAAATCCTCGGCGGTCAAATAGGCGCAGCGGCCAAACTTGGACTTTTGCCGCATGTTGCTGACCAGCCCCTCCAATAGATGTGTTTTGCCACAACCGGTAGGCCCTACCAAAATGAGCGGCGAACAACGGCCTGGCTGAGCGATCAATTGATCGATCGCAGTGCGGACCAGCTCATTCTCTTGACCGAAGCAAAACTCCGCCAGGGATTTGCTGCTCCTGCGCAACGAATGGGACGCTTGTGGTTCGACAGGATGAGACGGCGTTGATTCGGCAGAGACTGGTGACAGAGTGGCCTGCAATTGAAAAGGTTCATCGGACTGGGCCCTGTCTGCGGGGGAACGTAATTCGTTGACTTCGAATTCCAGTGAAGAGCTGGGCAGAGACAATTCGCGCAGCACTGCCAGAACATCTTCACTGTAGTTTCGGCGAATCCGTGTGACTTCGAAATCTGAAGCACCCCGGATCACCAATTGTCCATTTCGAAACTGCAACCGTTGCGGCGACGCAAACCACATATCGTAGATGCGTTTGCCAAGGACGTTCGCGAGTCGCTCGCGTATTCGACGAAGCATCGCCGTATCGTCGGCCTGGTCGATCGCTTGCGCCACGTCCTGTTGAACTCCTAAACGTTTGGTCCACACTGTGAACCGCGACGCTCCGTCGCGGATGGCCTTGCTGCCTTGGCCAACTTACGCCACTACGTTTTCGACCTGGTTGCGCACGTTTCGATGAACTGTCCACGAATGCCGCAAGTGTCGCACGCAAAACTCGACCGCGCGAAAATCAGGTCAAGGAGCAAGATTGTAAAGACGCTAGCAGAACTGTCAAACCTTGGTGGACGAAAAAATTTTTGGAATTTGTAGGCACCTCGAAATCCACAGAAAACAAGGTTGGGAAGTGATCGATTTTAAAACACGGATTGCACTATTGAGAAAGGCTTTGCACAAAAACAGCGGAAATCCGAAAACGTCATGTGTGTGGAAAACTTGTTCGCATAAAACTCAACTACTTCGTGGATGGCGAAATTCAAAATATCGTGTAGTACCGGCGATTCATCCGTTGTTTCGCCCAAATCGGCTTTTTCACGCAATGGCTGGAAACTTATTGGTTTTGACGATCCTAAAGGAACACAGCTAGACTTGACAGAACGCAATAAAACCACGGCCTCGCCGCAGAGAATCCCCCCACCCAAAATGTCGCAACCGTTCACGAAATGGAGGGTGCGTGGAGCAAGTCGATCGTGTCAATACACGTAAGCTCGGACGAATCGATCTGCGACACTCACAGGGTTTCGATCTACAACAAGATGACCTGCGGAACGCACCCGACCCAAGCTTGGCCATGAATACCGCGAACGGTTACAAATTATCGCCCACCATTTTTTGCAGAAGCAGATCGCAGGAGTTGCCGCGCTTCGTCGCTGGCGGCACCACGAAAACGAGGGTCATTGATCTCGATCCACACCGCAATCTGCTGGTTTCCAGCGTTTGAAAAGGTGGATTCCGGCAGGCGAAACAAAGCGACTCCAGTCAATTGCCCCAACGATTTTGCGGAATAGGCAGACAGCCAACGGGTGGATTCCGTGGAAAATCCAAATTCGCGGATCAACATATTCTCAATTACTGATTTTTCGACCGTCCAACCGACAAAATGAATTCGTTTGGGGGCACCTTTCGCATCGAGCGAATACGTCAGACTTCCGTGCAAGTCCCAGGGATTCGACCCGGTAACCAACGGAACCCGGTACGACGTCCATCCGGCGCCATCGGTAGTCACCGAAACTCGATTCCACCGACTGGAAATCCACTGGGGCGATACATCAAAATGAAAAATTTCCCTGAAATCGCCAACTGGGATGTACTCCAATGGCACGCCATCCGAAGAATACGCCAGTGGGGGCGCTTCCATCGCAAGTTGAACCGGTGTCCCGGGATCGAAGCCTCGGCTCCCGCCCAACAGGACCCACGGCAGTCCAATGGCTGCCAACAGCAATCCCGGCGCCAACCAATTTCGGTTGTTCATCATATTTGTCATCGCGTAAGGCTTGGAATCGGCGCGTCTTAAATAGATTATCGGCGCCATCACCCGCAAGGTTTGCGAGTGGTCCGGTCGTAGATGCCAAATGGAAACTGCCGGAAATGCCGGTCAGAACAACCAGGATGGGATGCGCGTGACATCCAGGAAAATGACGAACAACATCAGCCCTAAAATGAACGCCAATCCCAAGTAGGACAACGCATTCTGCACGGCTGGTGTCACCGGTCGCCGGAAAATTCCCTC
>DAOLCX010000298.1:0-4462 GCA_035327685.1 Pirellulaceae bacterium
GCAGCTCGCGCAGAATGATTTCCCTGCCAACTTCGCCCGCCAGTTCCATCTCCGCCGCCGCCAAGTCCAGGTGCGAAGGGACTACCCACAATCGATCGGCGACTTGCCGCCGGGCGTGGGCCAGACTGGCGATGCCGGTCAGCGCGTGATAAACCGAGCAGTCATCGGTCGAGAGGTGGATGCCCAGATGAAGTGACGCGTGAGCTTGTGGATCGAGGTCGATCAACATCACGCGCTGACCCATATCGGCCAGGGCCGCACTCAGGTTCACTGCGGTCGTTGTTTTTCCGACACCGCCTTTTTGGTTGATGATCGCGATCCGTCGCATGACCGTTGGTCCTTTTTGGGGTTGAATCGACCGCCTCAGAAAACGGAGATTCCCGCGGTCCTTTCCTGCGGAAGTATAAAGGAACACCCCCAATCTCCAAAGATGAACTCAATAGGTGGGTGGCACCTATTGAATCTGTCAATTCGGTCACGACGCTGAAATTGGGGAGGTACCGTTCGATGCTAGCGGAACGGGGCGTTGGGATTCCCAGTCGTAGAGCGCGCGCAGGCATCGGCGGATGTCGCCCCGGTGTCGGACAAAGAGGGCGCGCAAGAAATCGGAATCCAGTTCATCGGCGGAACCGGTAAGGCGTTTCACCAAGTCGATCAACAGTTGAAGTGTCGTTCGGCATTCAATGAGAATGGGTAATCGGCCTCCGCGATGGCTGGTGGCTAGAATTCCGCGCAGCCGGTTGGATTTGGCTTTCAATTGCCGCCAGCCGAACCAACTTAATTGTTCCAAGCTATCGACAAACAAGATGGCCTCATCCGGCAATTTTTCAACTGAGTCGAGTTGGGGCAGAGTCAAACGGCGTTGTCCCCAGGCCAACCGCAGGGTGCCGGCGGGATAGCCCCGATCCATCCACCAAGCGCTGAGACCGCGGAGCAGGGTACTTTTACCTCGGCCTTCTGGCCCGACGATCAATGCGCGGAAGTTCATGTCGGCAAGTCGGCTGGTCAGTTGTTCCCAAGATTCATTGAGCGGGCAGTAAACCAATGCGTCCAGGTGCTGTGCCGCAAATCGATTGTGGCGAGGGAGTACCATGACGCCGCTACTCCACTTGTGTCAGTAAAACTTCGCGTCCTTCGGGAGCGATCAGAATTTGTGTGTGTGTCCCCCTGTCGCCAGGGAGCATAATCAGTTCCAACCGCCAGCTCAACGAAATCAGTGACCCGGAAAACGTGTAGGGGCCTTCCGGCAGAACAACAGAAATGGCTTCGTGACCTACCAAAGGAGGCCGGTCCCAGCGGTGGCGCCACGCCAGTCCAATATCCTGGGTACCCTTTCCTTGGGTGAACCACACCAGTCGCGCCTCCAAGGCGTCGATGGTCGAATCCAATTCCCAGTGTGCCACCAGCACGATGTCCTCACCGGGTTCGAATGCTGTCCGCGCGTCTTGACTTTGGATTTCGAGTTTCATGTTAAGAACCCACCGTAGGTTGTGATCACAAACATGTTAGCGAATTGTCACCACGAGCAACGAGGGTAGCTGCGTTTGCCAAAGCGCAGCTACTGCAAAAACAATGTTTGACAAAGAACTTGAACGTTCAGGCATCCTCCCAGAGCTCCGCAGGGTGTATCGTCAATGGAAATGTGTCTTTGATATCCGGAAAGAAGGGAATGTCCCCATGGACTTCGACGTGCCATTCGACCTGGTTGTTCGGGGCCTTCCAGGAGTGCATCGAATTCAATGGAATGACCAGCTCAGCGCTTCCCGCAGCGATATCAGCCGGCAAGGAGGTCTCGACCAGTGCCTGATGGAAAAACTTGTTGCGATCGGTGGCGGTCGAAGTACCTTGTCGATACGATGCGACTTCTTCGCCAACCAGGCTGATCGTCAGTTTGCTAATCCTCGACGTTCCCCCGCGAAATTGCCACTCGACAGACAGTGTCTCACCCAATCGCAAACTGGATTTGCGCAGCGTGATTTGTGGAACCGGATTGAACAGCGTCAAAAACGTGTAGAGAACGAAGCCCAACAACGCCAGACCGATCACCACAAAGGGGATCAAGAAGATCGACAGGCACCATTGGGGCTCCCCGTCCAACCAACTGTAGATCGCGATGCCGACAAACACGGACACAATCCCATTCCAAAACAGCGCCAGGCCACCGCCGATCAATAATGTCATCAGCCGCGTTTGCTTGGGAGCCAGCACGACGGGCCCAGAGTCTCTACTTGTATTGTCGCTGGCGGGGATCGTCCCGGCTGGCGAAAACGCTGCTCCGCCCGTGAGCCGAGACGATTCGATGGAGGGTGTGAAGCCCATCGCGGCTTCGGCAGGCGAAACGTGTGTACTGGGTTCGACTCGTTTCCGGCGGGACATAAAAATCAAACACCCCACGACTCCGCCGGCGCCTATCAACGTAAAGACGCCACCGATCAACAAGCCAATGAGCAGACCAGGGGCTTGGGATCGATCGAGTATCGCCATGCTGGGGTCTTCCGGATTGACAAAACAGACGGTCCGGTGGCCACGCGGGTGGGCATCGACAATTTTTTGATGGGCTTTGCGGAACGACGAGGAATATTGGGAGATTTGGTATCGGTCGGACCTGTATTCGAGTCCTTCCCAGGTGTATTTATAGGTGATCTGAGGCGAGTAGGTGGTACCGTCATCATCGTGATGGGTACGCAATCGGCTTTCGACGACTTCACAAGGGACTTCTGGCCAAGACTGCGCCGCGCGAAATTCCATGTATCCGCGATAGACCATGAAATACAGCAACCCTGCGCCGACGCAGAGGAAGATCGAAAAGAACACCGCCAGGCAGCCAGGTCCCATCATGGCCTGGGTTTTACCTACGGCTTGGAGCCACTTGTGTTGGCTCGACGAAATCAAGGACGGCGTCAATTCAGTAGGATTGCTCATTCAATGTCCCCAAGTTTCCGCCTGTTTTTCGGGCTTGTTTGCGGCGGATATTATAGCTGCGCAGGTCGAATTCGATAAACATGAATTGTGGCAGTACGGAGAGGCCCTTTTGTACTTAGAATAAGGGGCATCGTATGCATACCGATGACAGTCAAATTGACGGACAAGTGGACTTGGCGGCCGAGGCAGACCGGCTGTTGTTTGACCCACACCAATTGATCCAGGCGTTGGAGCAATTTGCGCGCGGACTGTGGACGATATTCGTCGGAATTTGTCTGATGTTGGCGTCGGCGCTTAGTTTATACTTGGGGTTCTTTCGAAATGGTGCCCCGTTGAGGCTGGCAGTGGTCTTCATCGTGGCTGCCATTGTCGGTTTTTTCATGACATTGTTGGGGAAGCAGAAGGCATTTTCGTTTTCGGCGCCGCTCAAATATCGACGGTATCTGGTATGGTCATATGTCTGCGATTGGGTGGGATTATTGATACGCGTCTTCCGCAACCATTTGCCGGGAATACACCTGATCGAAGTGATTTCGATCGCGCTGGGAGTCTTTTCAATCTGGTTTTTGTTGCGGTTCATTTACCATTTAGCGACGTTGATTGAGGCGCGGTGGGCTCAGCGGATGGCCTGGTTTTGTCAGGTCGCGTTGTTGGCCATGGTGGCTGCAGGCATCATGTTGGCTGCGGGGGGCGCCGTACCGTTGATAGCACCTTTGGCTCCCTTATTGGCGACCTTTGTCGTGACGACTGGCTTGGCTGGGGCCGCGACCACGATGGTCTTGTTGGCCACCATGTCGTTTGCGCTGAAGAGTTTTAGCCTATTCCTGAAACGCGAAATGAGCGCTGCTGATGGGGAGGCAGAACTTGTTCCAGGTGTTTGATTTCCGGCCCGGTGATGTCCCGCTGTTGGTCAGCATCCCTCATGCTGGTGAGTGGATTCCCAACCACTTGAGCGCCCGAATGACAGAAATCGGACGGCGGCGGCCGGATACCGATTGGTTCGTCGATCGCTTGTACGACGTGCCGATCATGCGCCATGTGAGTTGTCTGGCGGCGCGCGTCAGCCGGTATGTCGTTGATCTCAATCGGCCTCCAAACGACCAGTCGCTGTATCCCGGACAACAAACTACCGGCCTATGCCCAGTGACTACTTTTCACGGTGATGCCATTTATCAACCGGGCCAGGAACCGACGGAGGTCGAGATTTCCGATCGGGTTGCGACATACTGGGTGCCTTACCATCTGAAGTTGCGTGACGAATTGGAACGGCTGCAATCCCAATTTGGCCGCGTGATATTGTTGGACGCTCATTCCATCGCCAGCCGCGTGCCACGGTTGTTTGACGGCGTGTTGCCCGACTGGAATTTTGGCACTAACCGCGGCCAAAGCTGTGGTTCGCGTCTGCAGTCGCGAGTCGAGTGTTACGCGGCTGAGTTGAAGGGGTATTCGTGGGAGGTCAACGGCCGTTTTGTCGGCGGCTGTATAACCCGCCACTATGGAACGTCAGCGGGCCCTGTCGAAGCCGTGCAGTTGGAGTTAT
>DAOLCX010000299.1:0-4448 GCA_035327685.1 Pirellulaceae bacterium
GGAGGTTGGTAGGGCTTTACACTGGGGCCTCCGATTTCGCGGTAGAGCACGCCCGTCACCGCCAACGTGGCATCCCGAATGGCCTCGCCGTCCATCCGAAAACGCGGCCCGCGCGACAGCCACGCGTTGTCCGGATCCGCCTGCAACTTTTCAGCCGTCAAAGCAGCGCTTTGCCGATAGGTTGCACTGGTTACCATCAATCGAAACAGTTCTTTGACGTCCCATTGGTGATCGCGAAACCACAGCGCCAGATAGTCCAGCAACTCTTGATTATCAGGCAACTGTCCCATCGTTCCAAAATCACCACTGGTGGCGACGATACCCCGCCCAAAGACCTCTTGCCAGAATCGATTAACCGTCACACGCGCCGTGAGCGGATGACGCTCGTCCAAAAGCCACAACGCCAATCCAAGTCGATTCCTGGGCCATGATTCGGACATGCGAGGTAAAGCCGCCGGCGTATCGGCGTGCACTAGTTCCAAGCGATGATCGTATTCGCCTCGAGCCAAAATATGGGCTGTCGCGGCATCTGACCGTTCAGCCATCACGTGAGCGACGGTTCCCCGTGAGACCAAGGATTCCCTGGAGGCTACCAGCGTTCGTTGCTGGTCCAGCAATGCTCGATATTCCGCATCGTGATGGAAAAGATACCACTTAGTGGCACTGGCCAGTTCGTCGTCTGTCCATCCTTCCACCGCTTTGCCCAACACAAATTCAGCGCGAGCATTCTGCGCAATCTTCGCAATAAAGTTCGGTTCAAGCACGGAGGGTGCTATGCGAATGTCCTCCACCAGGCCCCCATCGATGCGCGAGCTGCGATTGCGGGAACCAATACTCAAAGGAACGTCTGCGCGAGTCGTTTCGCTCAATGAGTTTTGCTCGATACGTGTCGTTAACGGCCGACCATCGACATAAATCCGGACACCGTCGGGTTGCGAGTTTCCACTGTAGGTGACAGCGACGTGATACCAACGCCCCTTATCGAGTGGTTGCTCCGTGGCCGTGATTTTGAGGGCGTTGTCCGGCCAGCGATGGATGAGATGCATGGCCACGTAACCTCCTTGCAGCCAAACGTCCCAACCGCGATAGGCGTGCCGCTCGTCCATGCGGGCGATGATCGCGCCATCCCGCGTGTCCGGGCGAATCCACAAGCTGACCGAGTACGGTTGGTTTCGTTCAAAATCGGCCAGTTCAGCAAAGCGCGGTTGGCCCGCCTCCGCCACTTTCCACGCGCGCTCACTTGTATAGCCTGGCTCCCAAGCAGTGCCTTCTTCCGAGGTCTCTTGGAGGGCCGACTGAGCAGGCCACGACAGTAACAATGGGGGCCATTCTGTTTTCGCCGAATCCAACCACGTGGTGAATTGATCGCCGCGATCAGAAACTTCCTGCAGGAAGCGATCTCGACCCGAATCCGACAAGGTTTGCAGCTCAGTCTCGACACGCCGCAGCGCCGCCGAGACGGTTGAGAATTCATCACGATCTGACCGTCGCGGAACGAACACGACCGGAGGCGTGTCCTTGATATTGCCATCCATGACCGGCTGCGTCGAATTGTTGAAAAACGCAGCTAATTGGTAAAAGTCGCGCATCGTAAATGGGTCATACTTGTGATCATGGCACACTGCGCAACCCAGCGTGATGCCATTCCACACCAACATGGTCGTTTCCACGCGGTCGCGGGCATACAACACGCGGTATTCATCCTCAATCACACCACCTTCGTTGGTCGTGATATTGCATCGATTGAATCCTGTTGCGATCTGTTGGTCGAGCGATGGCGCCGGCAGCAAGTCCCCGGCCAATTGCTCAATTGTGAACTGATCGAAACGCAAGTTGCGGTTGAATGCTTCGATAATCCAATCTCGATAGGCCCACATTTCGCGATAGTTGTCGAAATGAATGCCATGCGTGTCGGCGTAACGCGCGTAGTCCAGCCAGAACCTTGCGCGGTGTTCTCCCCACTCCGGCTGTTCCAACAACCAATCGACATAACGTTCGTATCGGTCCGGGCGCGTGTCGGAAATGACTTCGCGAATCTTGTTTGGATCGGGAGGCAAACCCGTCAGGTCCAATGTGACTCGACGCAACAGCACATTCAGATCGGCCTCCTCGGCCGGAGACAGTCCCAATGACGCTAACTTCGCAGCTACAAAACGATCGATCGGGTTTCGCACCCATGTTTCATTCGGCACTTTCGGAGACGGTGGTGTTTGCGGGACGATCCACGCCCAGTGCTCGTTATACGAAGCTCCCTCGGCGATCCACCGCTCCAAGAGTTGACGTTGTTCACGGGACAATCGCTTATGCGATGCCGGGGGAGGCATCACGAGGTCACGGTCTCGCTCATTGATTCGTTCTACTAACTCGCTGGACGTCGGATCGTGAGGCACGATGGCCCCGGACTGAATCGCGACATCTCTTAGGTCCAGCCTCAGATCGGCGGCTCGAGTCGATGCGTCAGGCCCGTGACAGGCCAAGCAATTTTCCGCCAAAATCGGACGAATATCGCGATTAAAGTCAATCGATTGGGCAAGGGCAATTGAACTCCCAAGCGCCCAGCCAACCATTACCGCCGCCAAGGGAGTTTTCATTGATCGATAAGACCAGACTTCAGACAAATTGACACCTTAAAACGTCCCGGTTACCCGTTCGATATCGCACGCCGATTTTGCCAAACGGCCCGATTGTACCATATTCGTTGGAAAACTCGGACATCCCCGTTTTCTTAACGACAAAGTGTGCGGGTAAAAAGGACGACATTTCCAGTATAATAATGGAATGAGGGGAGGCCTTGGCTATTCAACAGCCGATTTGCGGCTGTGTTTCTGGGTATCCGGGGGGCAGGAACCGGAACATTTGGGGCTGAATTGCGTTTAATAAAGGGAGAAAGTAACGGTTCTTGAAGCGCGACCTCAGTCAATCGCGCGGAAACATCTGGCGAGATGAGCCCACCAGGTCCATGCGGGCGCATCGGGGGAATCGGTAAAGACGGAGCCAGCTTCTGGCAATCGCCGAGTGTGCGAATCTGTCAATTGCGGAAGACGTGTCAGACTGAAGCGGGCGGGGACTCGAAACGATAACGGAGTTTAACCAATGCGGGATAAAAACAGTAATCCGGTTGTGCAGCGCAAGGGCATTTCCGCCATCATGGTGATTGCCAGCGCGGTTTTCTGTTTGGTGATTACGGGTGGCTTTTATTTCATGTTCGCGGGGCGCGGCGAGCGCGATACGATCACGCCGATGTTGACGGTCGTCAAATCAGGTGAATTTGTGTCACAAGTCCTCGATCAGGGCGAAATTCAAAGTAGTGAGAACGTCGAAATCCGCTGCCGAGTGCGTGCCCGAAATGGAACCGTCAATGTCATTGAAGTGGTGCCCGAGGGAACTCGAGTCAAGAGTGGAGACTTCTTGGTTCGTTTGGATGCGACGAGTTTTGAGAAGGAACTGGAACAACAGAAGATCGCGGTTGCCAATGCGCAAACTGCCGTGATTCAATCGAATGCCGCCTGGCGCGCGGCCGAAGCTTCGAAAAAAGAGTACACGGAAGGCCTCTTTGTAGAGCAGAAGAAAACGATTGAAAATCAGATTTACGAAGCCAAGGCCGCCATCGAAACGGCGCGTCAAGAACATAGCCAGGCGGTGGCCGCATTGCACCATTCGGAAATCATGCAAAGCAAAGGCTTCATTACATTCCAGCAGTTGGCTGCCGACAAGTTTGCCGTTGAAAAAGCACTGGTAAATTTGAAGAAAGCTGAAAACTCAGAGGCATTGGCCCTGAAAAAACTGGAGGTCCTGGAGTTGATTACTTTGGAAAAGGAACTCGTGCGGTTAACCAGCGATATTGAGTCCGCTTATGTCAAGCTCAAGAACTCGGAAGAGTCTTTGAAGGTTGAGGAAGATCGGTTGGCGGACATTCAACAACAAATCGCGAATTGCTACGTCGTCGTTCCTCCCGGGGTCGAAGGACAGGTCGTTTACGGCAAGGAGTCGTCGCGCGGCGGCACCGAATGGGCGCTGGAAGAAGGGGCTGCGGTCCGCGAAAACCAGGTGTTGATGAGGCTTCCCAATCCCAAAAAAATGGAGGTCAAGGCTCTCATTAATGAACAGAGCATTACCTCGATCCGAGTGGGCATGCCAGCCACTATCAAGGTGGATGCATTGAACAGTCAAACGCTCAAAGGCATCGTCACCAAGGTTAACCAGTATGCGGAACAAGCGGGTTGGAGCATGTCGAGCCAAATTCGAAAATATGCGGTGTTTGTCCGTATTTTCGATCCCCCCGAAGAATTAAAACCGGGAATGAACGCGTCGGTGAATATCCAAGTTCAATATCAACAAGAGGGTTTACTGGTACCACTGCAAGCTGTTTATGGCGTTGGGGACGAAAAATATTGCCTGGTTAAGGCCGGTCCCAAAAAATGGGAGACCCGCAAAATCGTGGCGGGGGG
>DAOLCX010000300.1:0-4446 GCA_035327685.1 Pirellulaceae bacterium
GCAGACTTCCTGGTCGAAGAGACTGCGCCTTTTCCTATTGGCTTGACATTTGGACCGTTTGAGCCATCGGCTTTGACTTCAAAACATTTCCGGTATTGGGCGATCGGCGGTCAACATCGGGCGTTCTGTGTCGATCGACCGCATGAAACCTATACGACGTGGATCGTCGGCAGTGGCACGCCACAAGGCCGTGCGCCACATGAAATTGGCACCTTTGGCTGCCAACTCGTCACGGTCGATGTCGGAGGAGCAGTGCGAGTGAAGTTTCAACCGGTCGATTCGGTCCGCTGGGTGCCTCAATCCTTGGAAATAGCGGAGAACGCTTCCGTGGACCAATTGAAAACAGCATTGACTGAACGGGCACTGCAACTCGTCAATGACAACCCGGACGAGACGTTGTTGGTATCGTGGCAAGTGACTGCCACTGGCGAATACCGACCTCAATGGCGACGCTACGAACAATGCGAAGAAGTGCTGCACTGGCTCCGACGCGAATTCTGTTCCAGTGGTGACGGCGGGCTATGGTCCGTTGACTTCCGTAGCGACCCGCCAACATCTCTGCCTCAAGGCTGGTTGGAAGAGGACACCATTTTGGGAGATTACTTGCGTGCCATCGCCCGTTATCAGTCGGACCCTTCGCTGAATCTGGCACTCCACGAGTACCTACCGCCGACGGTTCACGAAGACAAACTCTTGGCCGCGGCGAGAATCATAGGAGCGGATCGCCAATCCATTTTGGCTGCGGCCAACATGACTGGCATTGAGTACTTGGCAGCCCAACGGGAAGCACCGGCTGCGCCTCGTTGATCAACCGAATTTACGACAAAGACCTGGATCAGTATTGACAGGAGGCTCTCAAAGTGAGAATCACGGACTTGCAAGTGGACGGATTTGGCGTGTGGAAGGGATTACACGTCAACCAGTTAGCGCCCGACATGACCGTTTTTTACGGGCAAAACGAGGCGGGCAAGACAACGTTGATGCAATTCATCCGCACCGTCTTGTTCGGCTTTGCCGCAGAGCGTCGCCAAAAGTATCTGCCGCCGGTATACGGCGGCTTGGCAGGTGGAACCGCACACATCCGCGTTCCTTCGGGAGTTTTTGAGGTTCAACGGCACGCCGATCTCCATCGCGAGGAGGACCAACGTGGCGATCTGACCGTTGTCGATGGGAACACCGGTGACATCCATGGCAATGCCCAACTCGCTTCGTTGATGAGCCACATCGATGAGTCGATTTTCAACAATGTGTTTGCGGTTGGACTTCGTGAAATCCAAGAGTTGGGAGCCCTGAACAACACTGAAGCGGCGGAGTTCTTGTACCGGTTGACCAGCGGACTGGACCGCGTCTCATTGATCGACGTGATGAGGGATCTGGCTCGTCGCCGAGAAGAAGTCTGGTCCACCCTGGATGAACCCGACGCCTATATCCAATCATTGCTGGCTAAACGCATTAAGCTGGTGCGCGAAATCGATGAACTTCGCGGGCGAACCAAACGTTGGTCGCGAATAGCGATTCAAGCCAAAGATGTCCAACACCAACTCGATGACACTGCGAATGCGCTGAAGCGTACTGAACGCGATTCGCGGTTGACCGAACTTGCCATCCAGATCGCGCAACGCTGGCGACAGCGCTCGGCGATCGCAATAAACATCGAATCGCTCGGCAAACTTCCTGACCCGCGAGATGTTTCGGTTGCCAAATTGGACGAATACAACCAACGGATTGTCCATCAAGAACAACGGATTCAACACTTGCAAAACCAGCGGGCTGAAATCAAAGCCGCGACCAAAGAACTTCCTTTGGACCGGAATGTGTGGGTCCAGCGAACCCGCATCGAAGCACTGGCCGCGCACGCCCCGTGGATTCAATCGCTCCAGCGCCAGTCACAACAAGTCCAAGCCGAGCACGATCAACTCAACCAGTCTCTGCAACTTGAGACCGATGCGCTGGTCGCGCAGTTCAAATTCAAGTCTCGGGAATTGCCTCTGCCAACAGGAAAACCCCTGGCCGCTTTGCGCGGCGCTGCGCGAGAACTATCGGAGCATCAATCCCGTTTGCAGCGGCTTCGAGACGAATCGGAAAAGGCCCAGTTCGAACTCGGGCAACATGAAAAACACCTGGGCGGTGCGCTGTCCGACTACGGCGACAATATTCCCGAAACGCTCGATGATATTAACCGACACGTCAATCGACTCCGACGACGTATCGAATTGGAAGAGAAGATTGACAAGCTGCAGCGGGCGCGAAGCGACTTGGAACGGGAAGTTGATGATGTGGTGAACGAACAGGTGCTGCCGGTCGGCAAACTCACCGTGATCGGGATCGTATTCGTCATCGGCGTGATTCTGGTCGGTTTTGGATTGGTTAGCACGCTGTCGAACGGGACGTTTTGGGCCACCTCAACGGCCGTCGAGCGCACGGGCGAAGTCGTTCAAAATGTGGGATTCGTGTTCATGTTGTTAGGGGCCGTGTTCGGTTTTGTGTCGATGGGGCTCAAATACCATTGGGAACGTACGGCACGGGATGAGCTGGAGAGCTTTCGCCATCAAATGGAGTTGGTCCGACAACAATTGAAACGGGCGCGCTCGGAACGAGATGAAATCGACCGGCAACTGCCTAAACAAGGCGGCCACTGGGACGTGGAATTGAAGGATGCCGAGTCGCGCCTGGCCCGTCTGGAAGACTTGGCGCCGCTGGAGTCTCGCGCGAAATCGGCACGCGGCAGACTCGACGACCTGCAACGTCGCATGGCAGCACAACAGCGGGAGCTGGAGCAAAGTGAACAACGGTGGAAAACCGGATTGCGCACGGCTGGCCTCCCTGAAACACTCACGCCACTTCAAGTCAAGGAATTCAGTCAACGACAACACCGGCTGGCACAGACGCGCGAGCGATTGCAAACTATCCAACGCGATCTGGCCGAGCGGACCAAGGAGTTGGACCAGATCGCCCGGCGCGCCGCCGAATTGGCGCTGGATTGCGGATTGGAGGACGAATCCGACGATCCTCTGGCTGCATTGCATCTACTGGAAACGAAATTGGATGAACAACGCCACGCGATTGCTCAAAGGCAAACACTGATAGAGCAATACCGGCAACTTCGCGCTCAGTTGGAGAAAGCCAAACGCGATTTGGACCGCCTGTTGACGGCCCGCAATAAACACCTGGCCAGTGTCGGGGTAGAATCCGAAGAAGAATACCGCCAGATTGACATCAAACATTTGCAGCGAAATAAGCTTCTCGATCAACATCGTCAAATCACCGAACAAATTGCCGCTGCGCTCGGAAATCATTTTCGCGAATCGGATGTCAGCCCACTGCTGGATGCTCATCAACAAGCTGGCCTGGAGCAAATGTGGGAAGAACTTCAACGCGATGTCGAACGCCTTAAAGCCGAACACGCTAAATTGTTGCAATTGCGCGGCGAATTGACTCAGGAATTGAAGTCGCTCGGCGAAGACGATCGGCTGGACGTTGCTCGCTTGGAACTAAACTCGTTGGAAGCCGAACTTGATGCCTGCTTGACGAAATGGCAGGTGTTGGCCACCTCCAGTCAAATGTTGGAGTCGATCCGCGACGCTTATGAAGCGAAACGGCAGCCGGAGACACTCAAAGAGGCCTCCCAATATCTCGAGCGACTTACCGATGGGCATTACGTACGGATTTGGACCCGATTGGTTGGAGAGCAACTCTTGGTGGACACCCACGATGGAGAAACGATTACCGTTGACCGCTTAAGTCGCGGCACGCGCGAAGCGGTTTATCTGAGTTTGCGTTTAGCGCTGGTCACCGCCTATGCGCGTCGCGGTGCGGTGTTGCCGCTGATTCTGGACGATGTACTCGTCAATTTTGATGCCCGTCGCGCACGGAGTGCCGCCAAACTTCTGGTCGACTTTTCCCGCAACGGTTACCAAATCATGATGTTCACCTGCCACGACCACATGCGCGATCTGTTTCATGAGTTGGGTGTCCATGTTCTAATTCTGCCGCACCACAAAGAAGTCGTCGAACATCAGGCCAGGCCCTGGTTGTACCGAGTCGAATCTTTGCCCTTTGTTGCGTCGGAGACGCCAAAGCCTGCGGCATCGCTTTCGCCGCGGTTCGAGCTGCGTCTGAACCTCGATACTTTCGATCCAGAACTGGAATATGAACTGGCTGCTATTGACCAGCTCCGCGTCGGCCGCGCCGCCGCGCCTGAAGAGCCTGAAACTAACCGTCCAACCATGGTTAGCCCAACGACTGTCCCGGAGTCCGAAGCTCCTGACTTCGACGAGTTCTGGCCCGACTTCCCCCTCCACCGCCGAACCGCCTAACCACCACCCAAACATGGGGACACAGCAGATCGTTGGAAGTTTGGGGGGACACACCATACGTTGACCGTAGTTTTGTCGCCGTCCCCTATAGTTGACACCCGTACAGTAGTCGTGTAAATTGCCGGTTGTT
>DAOLCX010000301.1:0-4440 GCA_035327685.1 Pirellulaceae bacterium
GGCCGATGTCTCATCAAGCAATTCCGACACCCCAAACAATCTCAATAACTCCAAATGCGTCCAATGGTGCAAGGCGTTGCCAAGCAGCTTGGGAACGGTTGCGCTCCATGCAGAAAATTTTTCGAACGGCGACGCAGGGCCCGTTATGTAATGTTCGCTAATCCCAGCGGCGCGCATGGCGCGCCATTTGTAATGGTCCCCCACCAGCCATAATTCGTACAAGTTCTCGAAGCGCCGATCATGCGCAAAATCGTGTGGGTCCAAATGACTGTGCCGATCACAAATTGGCTCGCCCACGACGAACTCGTGATAGAGTCGTTTGCCGAGGTTGTTTGTCAGGAGAAAGTGGTCATCGATCCAGGTCATGCACCGACTCCTGCCAGCCACACCAGCAAACCCAAGATCAAACAACAAATCATCACCGAAACCAGGAAACCCACCACATCACTGGCACGTGGGCGACAGAATTCCCAATCCGATCCAGCGAACCATTTCAAGTGGTCCCACCTGTGCGGGTTAGCATACGACTCTTGTAACGCCTTCTGATCGGCTTCCGGATCGCGCTCCACCGGTGTCTTCATCTTGACGTAATACCGGTCCAAGGCTGCTTGA
Organism: Pirellulaceae bacterium; assembly: GCA_035327685.1. Lineage (GTDB taxonomy): Bacteria > Planctomycetota > Planctomycetia > Pirellulales > Pirellulaceae > BJ22. The sequence continues at coordinate 613 of DAOLCX010000301.1, forward strand.
GACTGGCGAGGCGTCACCAAACTGAACACGATCAACAGCGCGAATGGCAGCGCCAGACGCACGACAATTCTCAAGGACTCCAAAGTGGGCTTGTCCAAACCTGACAGATCGACTGGCAGCCACGCGCACATCGCAAATTCCAAGTTGAAGTACCCTTTTCCTTGCAGCGGGCCGTCGTAGACCTGCACCACGGCCTGGGAATCGGTATCGTCGATGCGGCTCACGATACGCATGCTGACCGGGCCTGGAGTCGTTGGTTCCAGCCCGCCTTGCCAGTACAGCGAATGACCACCGCGGCGGGTGACCACTTCGATAGCCTGGCCGATTGTCGCTTCCGGAGGACGAGGACCGAGTTGTTTCTCCAGCCGCTCGCGTTGTCGTTGATCATCTAGGGCAACCACGCGCTGATGGGCTTGATTCCAGGCCTCCAGGCGCGCCACGTCGGCTGCGGTCGCCGCCCGTGTTGCCGTCGTCGTCACAATCGGCGTGGCGCCATACCAATCTGGGTTCGTACGCAATCCAGGCCACCACTGCGGAATCGCAAACGGCAACACAAAAAACAACATCAACGAACAACCCATGGTGAGCCAGACGGCCCGCGCGTTAACGCGGCGCCAATACAGGCCCAACCAGAAAGGGGCCGCCAACAGCAATGGAATCTCCATGGCCAACTTGAACTGTTCCAGCACGTCGCTGTACGACAAGGCGACGATCGACGCTCCCGCGACCAACAAGACGCCTGTCCATCTCCCCCACGTGACATACTGCTTTTCCGTGGCATGCGGAGCGATAAAAGGGGCGACAACATTCCGCACGACCAGAGCGGACGAAACCAACATATAGGTATCCGCCGAACTCATCATCGCCGCCATCAGGCATGCAAACATCAAACCGACCAAACCAATGTTTAAAGGCCCTAGGATTTCGCGAGCGGCGACCCCCCAGGCCCGATCACGGTCCAACGCAATCTCGGCGTTGCCCGCCAACAATGCCAACGCAATCAATGCCGCGATCGCCCAACCGACCGTACACAGCCGTTTTAGAAAGTTCCCTGCCACCAGACCAATCCGGGCCTCATTTTCAGATTTGGCGGAACCCCCACCGGTCGCAATGAAATGCGGATGGACCACAATCCCCACCAATCCCAACATGGAAAAGGCGACAATGTACACCAAAGGAAACTCGCCGCTGGAAGGTCCGTGAAAGACGCTAAAATATTCCGGCGATACCCGTTCATGCAAGATTCGAAAACCATCCGTCCAGCCTTCGGTTTGCGGATTGCCGTACTCGCGCACCAGCGCCATCAAACCAAATGGAATCAACAAGACGGACAGCAAAATGATCATGGTTCCCTGAATCAGGTCCGTCCAATAGGCCGCCGTGAGGCCTCCAACCACGCCATAGGCTACGACCGTGACTCCCAGGCCAATGACTAACACATACGTAATGTTCCAGCCAAACAACGTTTCGACACCCAAAAGTGGAATGGCGAATTTGGCAATGGCCGATAACATCGTCGAAAGAAATGTCATATAGAAAGCCAGCGCGTAAAGTGTAAACGCCACGCCCAGCCCACGCGACTCGTAACGCTCTACAAACCAGTCACCCAACGTGAGATGACGCATGCGTCGATACCACACGGCCGTCAACCAATAGATCGGCGTTACGAACAGCCATAACATGGCACTCCACACACCGCTCAATCCGCTGGTCCATACCGTCCGTCCGACATTCACGGGTTCATGGGCGCCAGTGCCGGCGCCGAACGCGGCGAATGTCTGCAACAACTTGCCAAATGAGCGACCGCCAAGAAAATAATCGCTTTGCGTTTTGGTCCGTTTCATCGCCATCAAACCGATCGCGATCATCACCAACAGGTAAGCGACCAATACCACCACGTCCAAGGTCAACATGTCACGTCCAAAGTTGTTCTGCCAAACGGACCATCAGGACAACGCGGGCCCCGATATGCGTCCATATTCTCCAGGTTTTCCGCCAGCGCCGCAATGCGATGGCGTGCGGTAACCCTCTGGAATAACAACCCATGAGAAAGCCGACGATGAATTCTGCCGCAGCGCAATTTTCAGTGGCGCGGCGCAACCGTTCACGAAATGTAGGCTGCCTGGAGCAAGTCGTTCGACACCAACCTTGGCCATCAATAGCGTGAACGGCTTACGGCGCGGCTTAGTTGTTTGGCTTGACCGGAGGGCCTGTATCGTCGCTATAAGTAGTGAAATCCTGCCCTTCGACGATCGGCACCATGTGTTTACGTTCGACATACGGGTCGATACTGTATATCGAAGCGACGTTCCACTGAATGTTGATCGGGGGCAAGTAATGAGTGCGCCGCATTTCCAATCCAAACTTGCGGCGCTTGGGTTCCTCGGGAAAATCACCCCAAAACGAGATAAAATAACGTTCGACCTTGACTTCCTTGACCAGCCGCTCAAATTCAAAAAACTGAAACTGAAACTGATCGCCCGCCGCGCGAATCGACTTTTCCGGCTCTTGAACCAAATAGCTTTGGAACACACTTTGATGGTGGTCGCGCGCTGTCACCAGCGACGTCTTCCCTTCATAATAAAGTTGCAAATCCGTATCTGCCGGTTGCCGCTTGGGATACTCTAAAGTCAGCTCATAACTGCGATACGGGTCATTGGCCTTGACTTGATTCAACCACAGTTCACCATACTGACGGGCGATGCTGACGATCCGTTGCCTCGCCAACTGGTGGTGCACATAAGAAGCCGTGGCGCTAAACAAACTCAAAAACAATGCCACCAACGCCAAATTCATTCCCGCCTTGTGCCGCTTCGGACCCAGAATGTCGAACAGCGCGATCAAAGATACGACCGCTCCACCAATGCCCAGAAAGAACAGCCAACTCTCCAGCAGCGACAGGCAAGAAATCAGTCCGGCGATGACGGCGATCACCGCCCAGCCACTGAATTGTCGGTATTCTGAAAGGAGCCGCGAATCGTCGGGCGCCTCATATTCCAAATCTGACATGCACTCGGATCTCGACGATTTACTCTAACAAGACTTCCTTGTTCGCAATACGCACCCGTCGGGCGCGATGTTCAAAGATGAACTTCCCTTGGGGATCAAACACCCGAGCGTCCAACTCCAGATCATCGGGGTGCGACAACAAATCATAGTCGTCAAACAGGTCCGACGTCTTATAGGCCGACAATGCCCCGCGCGACCGACTCTGGATAAATCCCAACCACAGACGATCAGGGCCAACTCCGATCATGCGCTGATCCGGAGTCGTCTGAAAACTGTCCGGAGGGAGCGGAGCCAGGTGCAGTGTGAAAAAAGTGAAGGCGATAAAGCTGAGCGCCAACCATAACGAGAGCAAGCTGCGCCCGAAATATTCCGTGATCGGATCAAATTTCAATCGCAAGCGAGATATGACGTCCGTCACCACCCGCAAGAATACGAACACCACAAAGAAGGTCAACCACACCGCCAGGAAATCGGCCAGGTAGGTGTATGCCGGCGCGTTTTGTTCAATCGTCCACGCCACATTCTCATAGAACGCGCTGGCGCACAAGGCGGCTAAGAAGAAGTTGACCAAATTCAGGAAATTGCTCCACAATCCCATCCACCAGGTGCTGCCGACCACGAGCAACAGAATCAGGAATGCTACCCCAAACCACATGGAAATACCCTTACTTTTTGCGCGCAAAGACGCGTTGCACTTCTTCCATCGAGGTCACGCCTTTGGCCACCAGCGCCACGGCCTCGTCGCGCATCGTGGTATGCCGCGCCTCGCGGGCCGCAGCCATCAGCGCATCGACGCGCGGTGACTCCAGCAACTTTCGC
>DAOLCX010000302.1:0-4434 GCA_035327685.1 Pirellulaceae bacterium
CGTGTTTGTTTCGAAGTGGCCAGCGCTGCCGATCGCTTGACAACCACGGCTTGTGCAGAAACCGAGATTTCAACTTGCCTTGAAGTCCGTGTCTCTGGCCAAGATCGAGCTCGCGTCGGTGACCAGGTGACGTTCCAAATTGAGCTGATTAATCATTGCGATCAGGAACTCACCGATGTGATGTTGCAAGCCACCCTGGAACCGGGTTTGACCGCATTGGGGCTGGGCAATCCTATTCAAGCGCCGGTGGGTACACTTCGATTCGGTCAAAAGATCGCACTTCCGTTGACTCTGCAAGTCATTGATGGGGGCGTACAGTGTTTCAATGTCACCGTGGTCGCGCAAGGTGGCCATACTGCGTCCGCACGGCAATGCGTTGAAGCCACGGCCTTGATTCAAGGACAAGCGACAATTGGTCTGGCGGGCCAACAAATCCTCCGCGTTGGCCAATCCACGATCATCCGCGCTACCCTGACCAATACGGGGAATGTTCCGTTAACCAACGTTACCGTGACGAATCGCTTCTCGCCTTCTTTGACGCCGATCCAGGCATCGCAAAAATTCGCGCATACCTGGCTAGGAAACGATTTGGCATTCACGATTCCTCGCTTAGAGCCGGGGCAGCAGGAGTTCATTGACGTGGAATATCAAGCAGAACGCGCTGATCGCGAAGCATTTGCGCAATTCAGTTTGACAACTCCTTCCGGAGCACAAGCTGTCCAGAGATTAGGAATCCAGGTCGATAATGGAGGAGCGATTCAACCCGACAACGGAGGTATCCGAGTTCCAGCCGACCCTTCTGGGGGACTCCAGATCCTGTCCGAAGCTCTCGATACAAGAGTTGCACCAGGCCAACCCGCTCGCATCCGGTTCCAAGTTCGCAACAGTCGCAACATGCCCGACCACAACGTGAATATTGAATTCCTCATTCCACCGGGGTTGGAATTAAGAGATTTTGATAACTCTCAGGGGAGATTGCGCATTGCAGCATCGAGCCCAGACAACACACAGTTCCGATTGGAAAGCCGCGCGTCGCTGTTGCCTGGGGAAGCTTTGGAATTCGTCCTGACCGTCGTCGGACGCCAGCCCGGCCAGATGACAGTCGAAATCCAGGCCGCCAGCGACAACACCCTCGGCCTCGCCACCAGCCGCGTCCCCCTCACCATCACCCCAAACTAACCCCACCCCACAAAAGGACAGGCATTGTCTGGTTTTGGTGGTTTCCCCGTGTTCTTGCGGTTTTTTCGCCGGTCCAGCAGCCTCGGGGTATTCGTCCTACTTTGATCTGGCGGACTTGACGGTGACATTTTGGCACTGTTCCGGTTAGGGCAGCGCATTGGAGCCTGCATGGCAAATGACCTGTCAGGCAGCCGATGTAAAAAATGTGGGAACCTGAGGCTATCGCCTCAGAAAGTGGGTGTCCCTTTTTGGAGGGGGTATGAGGCGGGTTGGAATAAAAATCGGGCTGCTGGTCGTGGTTGTGGCTGGGTTGTGGATGCTATGGCACCGTGACCGAATTCACAATTTGAGCGATGTATTTCAACTGGCCTCAGAGCATTGGGCGACCGTACAATCGTCGCTACTGGGTTCCTCAAACAATACAGAGCCTGACCGAAATCGCGATACGATTTTAATTGCCTCTTTCAATCTGCGAGTAACTTCAGATTTTGGCGGACCGGGTTACGCCGATGAACGCGGCGAACGCGTCAGATTCCACATGGTTGAGCTCTTCCGCCTCTTCGATTTGATTGCCATTCAGGGCATAGGGCCCGACAGATCACCAGACTTAATCGAATGGGCGCATGCGGCCAATAACGATCCCTATTCCCAGTATTCGGTGGTGATGAGTGACCTGAATGCAAATGACACTTCGGAAGAGAGGGCCGCCTTCGTGTTTAATAGGGCGCGAGTCCAATTGGATCGGGCCGGCGTGTATTCGATCGCAGATCCCGACGGTGTATTTGTTCGAGCGCCGTTTGTGGGTTGCTTTCGCGCGGTTGGCCCCCCAACCGGGCAGGCGTTTACGTTTTCACTCGTCAATCTGGAGATCGATAGACGATCACGGACGGGAGGACTATTGTCCCTACGAGAAATTGTGCGCGAAGTCCGGAGAGATGGCCGGAATGAGGATGACGTATTGTTGGCTGGCGAGTTTCACACGGGAGATCAAGGACTCGAGTTTTTGCGGCGCTATGGGTACGTTTGGGTGGTATCCGACACTCCGACCGACACGCGATATACAACCCAGTCCGCCAATCTCCTGTTTGATTCCCGCGCCACAACGGAATTTATTGGGCGCGGAGGCGTGCTAAACCTGGTCAAACATTTCAACGTGTCGTTACAGGAGGCCCTTGCTATTTCGGAAAACGTGCCGGTCTGGGGAGAGTTTTCTGTTTTTGAGGGATATGAAATGGACCCAGCGAAAGAGGTGCAGGCCGCGTCGTTTTCGACCCGATGAAGCGGGCGGGATTGGTCGATCTCAATAGCACGACCACCGGGGAAACTCGCATGCCTCTGTTCACGATCATTGTTCCTTGTATTGACCAGGTTTCCGAATTTGAGACCACGTTAGCTTCCGTATTACGGCACCGCCCTGACGACTGCCAGGTCGTGGCGACTCATGCTGGTTTCTATCGGGATCCTTATGGTCTGGCAGCCACAAACGAAATTCAGTTGGCGAGAGCCGCTGGAACTGATTTTGCCAATCTGTTGACTGCCGCCTTGAGCGTCAGCCGGGGCCAATGGATCATCTGGCTCTATCCAGGGAGTCAGCTCTGCAAGGTCGATTGGACCGCAATGGTTGCCCCATTTTCCAGCATTGATGTGGGGGCGGTCGCCCCAGTTATCACGTCCTCCGACGCAAGCGTTCTATTGGATGGCGTTGCGTTTGATGCATTTCAAGGGATCGGGCGGCCATTAAGCGCGACTGACACCCGTGCCCATTCCAGTATCCATGCGTGGGGGCCAACCATTCTGGCCGGGGCCTTTCGACATGACGCATTGCGGTGTCTTGATTTCACACAGTTCATCAGTGGCGAAAGTTACTGGGATGTCGAATGCGCATGTGCCTTGAATCTTTTGGGATACAGGTCCATTGCAGTTCCAGAATGGCGGATTCAATCGACGCAAGTCATTCCCAGTTTGATTCGTTTTAGGCAACCTCACGGAGCCATTGCTTGCCGATTAGCGCGCCGATATACGGATCGGGTTTCCCATTGGCGGCACCTGGTCGGAGATGTTGCCTCAACGCTACGCGCACCGTGGAGGCTGGCTCATGCGTGGCAACGACTGTCAAGCATGCGCCCTCTGCCAGCGGATGACGAGTATCGGCAGCAGATGGAACGTTTGAAGGAGATGCGCCAAAACGTAAACAGCCGACTCGCCGATGGTGTCTCCAGGGATGCGCATGATTCGTGGGATGTTCCAAGGCGCCGCGCGGCATAGTCAAACGTTGGCAGGGCGAGCATCAATGGAAACATTGTCGCCGATTTACGACAAGTTCGCCATGATTTCGTCTGGGATGTTCAAGTTCGACGAGACGTTTTGCACGTCGTCGTGGTCATCCAGTGCTTCCAAAAACGCCAGGGCGGCGCGAGTCTGCTCCACATCCAGCTCCACAGTGTTCTGCGGGATTCTCGTGACTTGTTTTGAATCACATGTTATTCCAGCGGATTCCAGCGCATCAGCGACGGCCGAAAACAACTCAGGAGGCGTCAATACTTCGTACTGAGCGCCGGCCAATTTAATATCCTCCGCACCAACCTCGCCTACAATTTCAAACAATTTTTCTTCGCTGACAGCGCTGGTTGGTATCAAAAACAGTCCGCGTCGATCAAACAGGTAGCTGACGCAACCAGTCGCTCCTAAATTGCCGCCGTGATTCTCAAACAACTTTCGCAGTTCCGGTGCGGTGCGATTCCGGTTATCGGTCATCACCTCGCACAGCACCGCGACCCCGTGGGGCGCGTAACCTTCATACAAGATTTCCTCGACGTTGGCCCCATCCAGTTCACCGGTGCCGCGCTTGATCGCCCGTTCGATATTGTCCTTGGGCATACTGACCGCTTTGGCGTCGGCGATTGCCGTGCGCAGCCGCGCATTCGCGGCAGGGTCGCCACCGCCTAGCCGAGCCGCAACAATGATCGCCTTGGACAGCTTGGTCCAAAGTTTCCCCCTTTTGGCATCAACCACTGCCTTTTTGTGCTTGATGCCAGCCCAGTGTGAATGACCTGCCACAAAAAATCCCTTCTTGATAAAAAGTCGAAACGCTTCGATAGATTGCCTGTTGATTGTAGAAAAAGACTTGGTGCTTGAGGAAGGGCGGGACTGTAAAGCAATTATCCTCAACTGCTCTTTCCTTGCTTTGCCCACGACGAGCAAGAACCTGAACGCGATCTGGAACCATTGCGGACAATGGTCCAACAATGTGGTAAA
>DAOLCX010000303.1:0-4424 GCA_035327685.1 Pirellulaceae bacterium
CCAAGCAAGAGATTTGGGTGCAAATGTACCGCGATCGATTGGCTGCTAAGGTGGCGTTGTGTGCTGGAGCGACTATTGATTTCATGGCTGGCCAGCGACGGCGTGCGCCCGTGTGGATGAGGCACTGCGGGCTGGAGTGGCTTCATCGGGCCGCCAGCGAACCTCGCCGATTGGTCGTGCGTTATCTCCGCGATGCCTGGATTTTCCCACAAATCTTGTGGCGGCAAGTGCGCCGCCCACAAGCATTCTGAAACTCATTTCCGCATTTCAATCACCGAAACATCCAGAGACGTTTCGACAAACCCTGACAAGCCCTAAAGGGTTATCAAAGCCCGCATTGGGTGAGCATTCCTGCGCCCGGCGACTGGATTCAACTTGGCCGGACATCACGCTATAATCAAGCAATGGGGTCGCTGTGGTCCGGTCCCACTAACCGGGGACAGGCTTGCCTCCATTGAAGCGGGATCGCGACCATCACAAATTGCTCGCGGGGCGCCTGTGTTTAATTGTAAGACTCCAATTTCCGCAATGATCGTATCAGAATTCCCATGACTAACGTTTATGATTCCGATTCCGACTCGGTCTCTAATTGGATCGAGAGAACGAAGCAGGGTGACGAATCAGCCGCGGAGAGGATTTGGCAACGGTATTTCCAGGCCTTGGTGCATCATGCCCAGCGCTATGTCCCGACACATCTGGCGCAAATGTCAGATGGTGAAGACTTTGCGTTAGCGGCCTTTCAGGCGCTGTTGGACGGTTTTCGCAACGGGCGTTTTCAGCATGTCACGAACCGAGGCGACCTATGGCGCATCTTGGCCACGATCGCGGGGCGCCGCGCGGTTAATCATGTCAAGTCAGAACTTCGGCAACGTCGCGGGGGCGCCCGCCGCCGGCAACTCGATGGTGACGACGTAGTGGGTGAACGAGTCGCCGTTGACTCGTTTGACGATCCAGTGTCAATTGCACAATTTACAGAAACCGTCCAGGCACTTTTTACCGCGCTTCCGAATGACGAGCTTCGGGCGGTGGCCAGCTTGCGTCTGGCAGGTCACGAAATCAAGGACATTGCTGCGCAGATGCAAGTCTCCTCAAGAACGATCGATCGAAAACTGGAAATGATCCGCGTGATTTGGAAATTTAAAGACTGACTCGTCCCGGCTTACAGATTTCCGGTGACGCCAGCGAATACCAATCTGAGAGGCAATTGGGAACGCCTGACAAATAACTTGGGATATGGGTGGCACTGGAAGTAATTCGGCTCATCAGGAGTAGCCGCGTTTTGACAGTAACCAGCCGAATTCCGGCCAGTGTGAAGAGCCAATCAACAGACGTTGTTATTCAAGCATTCCCCCCCAGGCTCAATCACCTGACCATACGCCTCCGGAAATCAAGCTCTTTTGCCAAAGGCAACCTAACATCAAACAGTTAATTCCCGACCCGATCCCAAACAAACCCACCTGGTCGCCAGCCTGCAAATGACCTCGTTCTGCGGCAACCGCTAACGTGATCGGCAATGCCGCGGCCCCAGTGTTTCCCAACCAAGGATACGTTGAATAATCGATTGCTGGGTCGAGTTGCAACGTCTCGCACATCAACTTTTGGTGTGCCGAACCGACTTGATGGCAAACCATCTTATGGATATCACTGGGCTGCCACTCCATGTTCTGCAGAAACCGTCCGAAAGTCGCCCGCGCAGTCTCCACACCTCGGACTAACAACTCTTGAGAATCGGTGGACATCAAGGGGCTAAAGTTGCTTGCCGATTGGTCGTCAACACTCAAGCACAATCGATGCCACTTCGTGTCAGCATGACTCGTTCCACCAAGCAGCAAGTTTCCGGTGCGGCTGATTCGTCGATGGACCAACAACCAGGCACAACTGGCCGATCCAATCGTGAGTGAAGCAAAGGCGTCTTTCACGGTCTTTCGAGTCAGACTGAGATCAGCGTTCAGCGCATTGATGGTGGTTTCAACAAGTTGCCGCCCCCCCTCGGAACCAACGACCAATGCCGCATCAATTTGGTTGCTTTCAATCAACGAGGCGGCAATCAATGCCCCATTCAACAGCCCCAAGCAGGCATTGGAAACATCGTGAACCAAACATTCTTGGCGCAGACCCAACTGATGGTGCACGGCACAGGCCGTGGCAGGCTCTAAAAAGTCTCGACACACCGAACCATGCAATAAACACCCCACTCGCTGTGGATCGACTTGAGCAATCTCCATGGCGCGTTGACAACTTGCTGCGCTCAACACACTTGGCAACACTCCCATTGGCCAGAACCCGCGCTCCGCAATACCAGTCATCAACTCCAGCCGCCCGGCCGGGAGTTTCAGCCTTTCGTACAATGGGAGCAGCCGATCCTCGATGTCTGCCGAAGTCCACACTTCGGCCGGCAATGTATATCCCACGGCTTCCAAACAGACTTGGCTAAACTTGAAATTCATATTCCTTCGTGACCATCATGTTTGGCCAATCGTAAAGACTCCCGCGACCGCTAGCATGCTTGCACAACTGCTTGGGGGCGAATGTCCGTATCCGAACAAAATAGCGGAAATCGTTGCAAACACAGAAAGATTAGTTCTACTTGCTTCTGAATTCTCGTCAACGGTTGATGAGAAAAAAACGACACGCAAGGGAGGGCAAGCGACGATCGCTGGGGGATGAGCTGTTCGTCGGAGCAATTGTGATAGGTGGCGATGAGGCCCAAGACGGGTAGCCGCTACACGACGTCATTGACGACGCCGGACCAAAGCTCAACAGACAATTTCACTCCACAGGTTGCGATGGCAATAGCATCGCAAACATGCGATCGGTCAGAACACATTGCCACACCGACGCAGTCAAGGATTGATACTTTTTGGGAGTAATTGGAAATGTTGAATAAGCCATTGATTGGACTCAATGCTGACTATCGTAGTGCGAAAGGAAACCAACCGGCGTTTTCGTTGATCACCGCCGGCTACTATGATCATATTCTTCATGCCGGAGGAATCCCTGTTATTGTCCCTCCACAAAACACCGAAGATGACATCCATGCCTTATTGGATCGGTTGGACGGTTTTGTCTTGATTGGTGGTGCCGATTTGGATCCGCGACGCGATGGCTTCATGTTGCATTCAGCAGTCAAACCATTGGAAACGCGGCGCGAAGTGTTCGATCGCCAATTGGCTCGGATCATTGCCGAACGGAAGCTTCCTGTTTTTGGGATCGGCGTTGGCATGCAGTTGTTGAACGTCACGATGGGTGGGAACCTGTTTTTGCACATTCCCGAAGACCTGCCAAACGCCTTGCCCCACCGTGATCCACTCGACCCCAGCCATCGACACGGGCTGTTGATAACTCCAGGATCACTCATGGACCGAGTTTATGGCGATGGTGAAATTCGAGTAAATAGTCGCCATCACATGGCCATCGATGAGGTGGCTCACTGCTTTAATGTGACGGCACGCTGTGCGGATGGCGTGGTTGAAGCAATTGAAAGCAATCGCCCGGATTGGCTGGCGATCGGCACCCAGTTTCACCCTGAGAGTGAGGCTCGCTCGGCATTAGATGTTCGGATTTTTGAAGAATTCGTCGATGCCGTTCGGGAAAGGCAACCGGTTCCTGTCCGCATGGCCGCGTAAACAGGCCGCCAAGGTCTTTGCAGGAACTGGCCTCGCGCCCGGTGTTGAAATCCAGATGAAGCCGCGTCCGGATGATAAATGGCGATTCGTGGACCTGACTCAAGAACGAGTCAATCGACATGCGTCCCGCCAGCCTTATCGACTGCTGGCAGGATTGACGATTTCTTCTGACTTTTCGACCGTACAGGCGGCGTTAGTTGCCGCGTCGGGCCGAGGGCACTTCCTGACGATCAGACATATTGAATTCGTCGAACACAAATTACCTGAGAACCTCACGTTTGAAATGTCTCGGCTTTGCGAGTCGCCGCATATTCACTTCGAGGATATGCGCGCCATCGCCCTGGATTTTACTGGCCATGTGGCGTTGGCCGCCGAGTCCTTGAAGTGCCGCGCTGGACGTTACGTGGATCGTATCCTGGCAGTGACTTTTCTCGAACCATGGGAAGCTGAAAGCGCCCTGCTACAGTTTTCAGCCAATGCTTTCCTTCCCCACAGGCTAGCTGAATTAACAGGTCTTAATGTTATTGACAGAATCCCGGAGAGTGATCGAGCAGCCGGTGGCAAGGGTTTCCCCCTGGCTGGTTACCCCATGTGGCTGTTACTCGCCGATCGACACTCCTCTGTGGCTCGCGGGCCAACTGCCGCCATCCTCATCGACCGTGATTGCGATCTCTATTGGCTCCCCAGCTCCGATGGATTGGATACATCGCCTCCAGCGATTCAGTGGCGACGAATTCACAACGTTTGGAATTCCGCTATCGATCCACCAAAAGACTCGACAATACAACGAACGCTCTT
>DAOLCX010000304.1:0-4410 GCA_035327685.1 Pirellulaceae bacterium
GCCTCAATTCCAATGAAAATACGGGACCGTGGACCCACAAGGGCTGTGTCCCTCTGCTCAAGGGCTGTGTCCCCCTGCTCCCCTGCTCCGAAAATGCTGTGTCCCCCTGCTGGTACGCCTGGTGCGTGGTGCTGTGTCCCCGCCAGAGATGGGTTTTCTCGGAATCTTCGCGGAGTCCTTCGAGGGTTTTTAAAATTGCTTGATAGCATCCAAGCGAACTTTTTCTGAATGGGATACGTTTCAGGGGGGGAAAGTTCGGAGCAAGGACGCTCGTCAACGCTATCCGGGACCGAGCCAGGTTGGCCGATTGATAAGGTCACCTTTGTTCGCCGTGCAGGCAAACAGATGTTTGCCCGGCTAATTTGGCATTCGGCCCGGGCCAACAAGTAACGGGAGACCTTGTAATGACCTCACTAAAGTCGATTGGCCAAATCAACCTGGCCAGTTCATCTGATCTTCATCCGCTGCGTGTCGATTTTGAGCGTTTCTTGGCGTTTAGCTACGAAATGGCCGAATCGCTGCAAGATTTGCTGGCCAAATATAGAAACGACTCCGTGCAAACGAACTGGTCACTCTATCATGCCGTACGGAGAACAGCATCCGCCATGGAAAATAAACCGGGTGGGGATCAATTTGCGCGAAACTACCAATCTAACGCGACTCCAGCCGATTTTACCCCGAACGGTTAATTCGGCCCATTCCAGCTATGTCGCGATCGTGGCGCATACCGAAACGGCGTTTACAAGTCGCTGTTAATTGCGAAGATACGGGGAGCCTAAAGGCGATTAAACGCTAAATGAATTGCCGCAGCCACAAGACCGTTTGGCATTCGGATTTACGAATTGGAAGCCACGTTGGTCGAGTCCTTCGTAGTAATCCACCGAAGTCCCTTCCAGGAACAACGCACTTTTTCTGTCCACGACCACTTTAACTCCGTGTTGGTCAGAGAGTGTGTCGTTGGTTTCGTCATAATCGGTGGCAATGTTCAAGCTGTAGTTGAAGCCGCTACAACCGCCGCCGACCACTCCCACGCGCAACACTGCATCGACCCCGTATTGGCCTTGTTCCAAAAAGCGTTTGACTTCAGTCGCCGCGCGTTCAGTCAATGTAATACTCATGTGTTTACTCCATTTGGTTCACTAAAGAACACAGGCCGAGCTTCGTCGGATTTTGTTAGGTGGAAATATCTCCTCTATTCTTCGCAAAACGCCAAGTTTTGTCCAGGGCGGTACCCAGCGTTTCTTACGGTCGGGACCGGTTGATGCGGCACGTCCGACAATTCCGAACCGGCGCCACGACGCACGGATGCACTTGCTGGCGCTAAGGGCTTGTATTGCACAGTGAGGAATGCGGGGCCAAGGACTCTAGCCTTCCACAATTTTGGCCAAACGCGCTATTTGGCCGCGTACCGACTCCAAATCCGGGTGCATCGTCAACGACAACCGGAACGATGCCAAGGCTTCGGATACATCGTCTGTTTGCAAATGGCAATTGGCGAGGCCGATTGCCGCCAAGAAATGGTAACGGTTCAAATACAGAGTTTCTCGATAGTCCTCGATCGCCTCTTCGAACTGGGACACCGCAAAGAGTGCGTTGGCTCGCTGATGAAAGGCCTCTCCGATCTCCGAACCTCCGCAGTCAATAATGGCGGACGCCAACTCAATCGCGTCGCCGTACTCTCCACGAGTGTTGAACCGCGAACACTGCTTGACCAGACGCTGTTGGTTCTCATCACCTTGGCGAAACCACACTTGACGAATTCCATGTTCGGCCAATACACGCACGGCCCGATCAGAATCGGATAGTGCGCGGCCCAGCGTTTCATTCACGCTGTATTCAGCAATAAACCCCAACGCCAGCACTGCGGCCCGCCGCGTCACTGGCTGACCAGCTTGGGCTAATCGGACCAGCGTCGAAATTCGATAATGCGCCGTCACCGCATCAACAAACGCCGCGGAACTCTCATCATTCAGATATCGGCGATACAGTAAATCGATTGCGGGTATGAGCGGCGGCGCGTCCATCATCAGTCGCGATTCAGGTTTGAGAATAGGGCCCTTGAACATGATCTTTCACTGCCGCGTCACGCAGCGTAAACTTTGAGTTTAGTCGCCGGGTGCGATATACTCAACGATCCAGAGTGATGGAATCCTCGCAGTCAACCGGATTTTGTTCGGAAATGCTGGCAACTCTGGAAGATGTAACGTTTGTAGGGATTGGGGAGACAGACTGCTCCATGGCTTCTTGTTTTTTTGGACTCCTTCTCGCCGGATTTCTCCTGTTTGAGCAATCTCCCCTGATTGTCCACCACCAGCGACTCAATATGTGGATTACCGTCAACGCACCGCAGTCGTTGCCGAGAGCCCTATTCAATTCACTGGATGAGCCTTGGGAGATCGGCGAACGTTTCCAGCGTCGCGCGGCCAGTTACCGCATGGATGCATTTTGGGAACAAGGCGAGTTGCTGGAAGAAGTGGAATTCTTGTCGAAGCAATGTCGTCTGGCGGTCATCGTCGATCGCCGCGTCGATCCCAATCAATTGATGACGCTGCGCGTCCGGCAACTTACTTTGGAACAGGCGTTGTGGCAGGTGGGTCAACATGATCAGTTGGCCGTTGCGATATTGCCTAATCAGTTTTACTTGGGACCTCCCCATACCGCCGTGGCACTACCTGAGTTGCTTCGCGAACTGGAGCAACAAATTCGACTTTCACGTATCGACGATCACGCCAAACGAGTTTTGTTACAGCATCGGCCAATGGATTCGGGGAACGAATTGGTGATTCCTCGTGAATGGATTGAACGCTGGTCTCGCGAATCAGGTATTGCGATTGACGGTTTGGAAAGAGTCCCCTTTGATCTTTGGCCACCGCTGGACCGGCCTGCAGTACCCATGTATCAACATCTGGCTTTGATGTTGGCCGGTTTTGATTTGTGGTTGGCTGTGGGAAATCAGGGATTGCCGCAGGTTGTCGAATTTCCCAAACGGGAATCGTGGCGGAAGGTTCTGGGGCCCATGCCATCCACCCCAGAGTTGCAGCGTCGATTGCGTGCCGAATTCCCTGACCTGCGGGTGGCGATCGAGCGCGGGGCCTTGGTGCTCGAAGGGACGGCAGACGACATCGCGGCCGGTACTCGTGTGGCAATGGGTTGGTCCCCGGCACCGCCAGCCAATGATGCAAAATCGACCTTCAACTTGAAAACGCGCGGTTCACGGCTGGCCATTCTAACCGCCATCGCAGACCAAACGGATCGGCAATTGCAAGTCGACGAACCAACCCTTGCGGCAATGCAACAGGTCGTCGAAATCGACGCTGTCGAAGTCACGTTGGACGAGCTGATTCGTCTGGTGTTGGATAATTCCGGTGCCCGATTTGAGATGACGCCGAACCTTTTGCGAGTCTTCTCGCGGTAAAGGCCGTAAAGGCCTCGGCGTGATTGTCAATGTCGTTTCTAGTGTAATGTCTAGTGATCAGGGGTAGGGAGTGCTGCAAGGCAACGTTCTCTTCCCCGATCATTGGCAGCCTGGCCGGTTGCGTTATTCTTCGTCGAAAACACCCGCCCCCTCGTGCATCCAGCGTTTGAGCACAGGGGAGAGAATTAAGCAAATCAATCCGCAGATCACTGCCATCAATGCGATCAGTCCGAATACGCTTCCATACGTCCCGATGGTATCCTGCGGAACTGGTACGATGCTGCCTCCACCGTCCTCGCCGGATACCCCGGTAAATTGTGCGATAATTGCCGATAGAAATTGAGAGAATGCCGTAGCCAGGAACCACGTGCCCATCACCGTGCTGACCAACCGAGCTGGCGACAATCCCACGACCATCGACAAGCCGACCGGGGATAAGCAGAGTTCGCCCGCGGTATGCAAAAAATAAGCCAGTAGCAACCACCACAAACCGACCATCCCTTGCTCGTTGGCCGTTTGGGCCCCTTGCCATAACGCAGCAAATCCCAATCCCAACAAGATCAAACCCATCGAGAACTTGATTGGCGTATTCGGTTCAATTCGGCGGGCCGCCAAGAACGCCCACAGGGCCGAGAATACCAGGCCCAGCACCAGAATGAAAATCGGGTTGAACGCCTGAGCCGCACTCGGCAACATCTCGGCACCGCCCAATCCCATGCCTACGTTATCCGCGGCGATGGTCCACTCCAACGTCAACGGCACCGCCGCATTCTCGTACATCTTTCCGCCGATCAATTTGTACTTGATCGCTTCGCGAAAATACGTCAACTCGGTCATGGTCAACCGATTGTCCCGTGACAGCTTCTTGAACAACTTGGCATATTTCTCGTCATCGAATCTCTCATCGGCTTCCCGATTGCGGTTTTTGTCTTCTTCGACAAAGCGCACGGCCTGCTGGACGACATCGTGCATCCCTGGATGATCATTGGTCCGTC
>DAOLCX010000305.1:0-4406 GCA_035327685.1 Pirellulaceae bacterium
GTCGTTTATTCTGGTCTTGTCTGTGTGGCCGGAGTTGTCTTGGCGAGCCGATGATGCGTGGGAATTGGGAGCGTTGCTGGGTGCGGGGACGCTCATCTTCATTGTGGGTTTGCTGGATGATCGCTTTGGCTTGCGCGGTCGCCAGAAGCTAGCTGGGCAAATTCTGGCAGTCACGATCTTGGTGGCTTTTGGTTACCAGGTTCGGCGGGTGGATCTGGCGGGCTTTACATTTGAATTCGGAACGTTTGCGTTCATCGTCGTGTACGCCTGGTGTCTGGTGACGATCAACTCCGTAAACCTGCTGGATGGCGCCGACGGTTTCGCAGCGACAGTCGGAATCGTGGTCAGTGTATCGCTGAGTGTGATGGCCCTGTCGCGCAACCAGTTCCTGGACGCCGGTGTGTGTCTGGCTTTGGCCGGCGCGCTGACGGGCTTTTTGTGGTACAACTTCCCGCCTGCCAAGGTTTATCTCGGCGACGCGGGGAGCATGCTGATCGGACTTGTACTAGGTGCGGTGGCCATTCGGTGCTCGTTCAAACAAGCAGCGGCATACGCTTTTTTTGCGCCCGTTGCATTGTTGGCGATCCCGTTGATCGATACGGGGGCCGCGATCGTTCGCCGACGATTTACGGGGCGCAGTATCTATATGGAGGACCGAGGCCACTTGCATCACATTATGGCCAAGCAGGGACTTAGCCCTAGGATCAGTCTGTTGTGGGTCTTTCTGTTGAGTGCCACCACGGCCTGCGGTGCGACATTGGCCATGATCACCAAACAGAGCGAGTACGCGATCGCGTCCGTGTTTGTGGTCATCGTGGTGATGATCGCCGGACGGATTTTTGGCGTGGCTGAACTCCGATTGTTTCTGAATAATGCCAAGGGCGTGGTGACGTCCTTTATCAAACTTCCCATGCGGCGCACCGAATCCAACTTGGGAACGACCGTTCGTTTGCAAGGTCAACGGGATTGGAATCAGACTTGGGAGCGACTGTATGAATTCGCTCAAGAGCACGAGTTGTTGGACATGATGCTCGACATCAACGCGCCGTGGATGCACGAAGGGTATCATGCGCATTGGCGACGCCGTGGCATTAAATCCAGCCCCAGTCGCGAATGGCATTTTGAGGTTCCCTTGATCGTCGCGGGTGGAATTTTGGGACGGGTCAAAGCTTCGGCCAGTCGGGATTGTCGATATACCCATCATGAAATCGTGTCGCATCTTCTCAAGTTGACCTACGACATCGAATTGGAGTTGGGCCGCGAGTCCGAGCGAATGGCTGCGAATGAGCCAGCGTCTGAGCCTGAATTCGAATCCGTTGCAGTGACGGGCGGCTCGAGCACCGCCGAATGAAATTTGCGCGTGGTGTCCCTGTTTTCATTCGGGTTCTCACGTCGTGGGCATGCCTTGACCTTGGCCAGGAATTGAATGCTCGACATCTGTTCCAGCTAAATGTCAGCGTGGACCGAATTAGCCGTTGGGCATTACACCGGTTTTTTTCCGACGAATCCGTGGGCTAAAACCATTCGACTGTCCCTAGAATGAAATGGAATCAAAACACTAGGCGTTCCGCGGTACCTTCTTTTCTGCGGGAAATGGGCTATCGGCAAGCGGACAACGTCGCTTGGATAAAAAGAGTGATTGGCGATATAATCCTCGTGGCTGGATTCGGCACCTGGCGTATTGGGTGATCACAAGGGATGTGCAACATGCTTGCTGAAACATACTTTGTTTGCGAGTGTCCACGATGCCATTGGCAGCGACGCGCGCCGCTTCCATATCTGGGGAAGGAGCTAACCTGTCTGGGATGTCGGCAGACCTTTCTCGCACAGTGCCGAGACCAATTGTCGCAGTCCATGTCCGATCCCGCTCACTTGTGGTTGCAATACACCCAGCGCAACGAGTTGGACACGATTCATGACTCGCGACAACCGCGTTAAAGTGCCCAACTGGCACGTTTCACAACTTGAGGCCAATTGACATGGCGTTAAATACAAACTCGACGCGCCACGGAGTATTCGGGTTGTAAGTTCATTTGCGCCTCAGGCTGGTATTTCGCAGTGAAAGATGCGCGATAGTGCTTCGTCGCGGCCTTATTGTGGGATTAGCCGCCGTGCGTTAGCACCGGTTTTCGATACTTGAACCGGACGCTTACGCGTTCTGGCTGATGTAAATCGACCCTAAAATCTTAGCTGTCATGGACCACGAACCCCATGGGTTTGGTTTGGGAGGCCAAAAGTCGATCATTTTATGGATTTCTGGTGGAGTTCCGATAATGAAGGGATGAAGGATGGTCCGGCACGACCGCAGCGACTCTTCTGGTTGTGTCGGAGCTATCACAAAAGCGACGGGCCATCGCAACCATTTGACGCGATGCCCGTACCACTGTAATAATGGCGAGATGTTGCGTCGCGCAACGACTCTGGTTTGGAAATAAGCTGGACGTTTGAGAATGTGAGTTGAGTCGGGAGTTTGATAGATGAATCGACGTTCCCTGGGCCTAGTTGTGATCCTGATGACCGCCATGGGTTTGGTATGGAGCCAAGCCTCCGGCCATACGATTTTTAAGAAGCAAATTCAAAAGAAATACGAGCATCTGGTCGTGAAATGTGAGGCATGTCACGTCAAAAAAGAACCGAAAACTGTGCGGAATGCCTTCGGAGAGTTGTTTTATCAAGAGATGAAGGATGAAAACTTCACTGAACAATGGGAAAAGCTGAAGGGTCTGGATAGAAAGAAATTCGAAACCGAAGTCATGGCGCCCAAGTTCGACGAGATCTTGGAGGAGATCAAAGAGCGGACCAACAAAGAGGGCGATAAGTACGGTGACCTCTTGACCGCCGCCAAATTGGAGAACACCCGCATCCGTTCGGACGATGATGACGACGACGATGATGAAGACGATGATGACGACGGTCGCTATTCCAGCAATTGAACCTGGCCCATCGTTTCCGATCAAAAAACGCCAGGCGTTATCCCTTTTTATTTGAAGGCATCCATTGGTTAGTCCGCGACAATATTCGGGCGATTAGCTCAGTTGGCTAGAGCGCTTGCCTTACAAGCAAGATGTCGGGGGTTCGAGTCCCTCATCGCCCACTGTTTTGACAAACCTGCAGACGTTCCCGTCACTTCCATTCGCAAACAAGCCGCGTTTTTCCATTCCGGAAATGGCCGGTTTTTTAAGTAAACGGTGTTTGAGGCGAGGATGCCACGGGACATCGGAAGGAAACTCGCGACGAGGAGGCTGTAAAGTATGCCTAGGATGGGACTGTAGTTTGGTCTGGCTATGATGGATCATATCAAGCTGTTTGTGGCAGTCTCAATTACGATTCGCAATGGGAATGGGATTGGAACTGCGAACTCGGTATGCTGGGGTGGTGGTAATCTTGCGCGCCGTTATTTGGGATTCGAGTCTGAGTGGAATAATGCATCTACGTGTTCCAAAACTCACGATTGAATCGAGAAGTCCCAGTGAGTTTTCAATACTCTGGGAAAACCCCATAGGCACTCAAGTAAAGTTCGGATGGATCCTTGTCGGTGGCTTGACGTTTGTAATTGTTTTTGGGGGAATAGGCGGTATTGTCAACATGACATCAATTGCAAGGCTGGTAGTATTCGTTTGGCTAGTGTGATGTTGCATTGCCGGTGCGCTGGCGTGGATAATGATAATCCGCGGTACATTCGAGGACCGTACTGAGTCAGTGTCAATTAATTCACAACAGCTAGTCTATCGCATCCCAGCGGTCGTGACGTATCAGTTCCTTGGAAAGGAGCTAGAGAACCGACCCGGGGTCCTAAGTCGTTGGACGCCAATCGAAGGGCGGCCACTTGATTTGATCTGGTCGGTTTCGCAAGAGTATGTTCTTCAGTTGAGCGAGTCCGCAGGTACGGTACTTGTCAACGAATGCGGACAGTGGATATTAAAAGGGCACGGGCAGTCAGTCTCAATCGGGCCACTGCTGGATGATTATGATCGAGACATTGTTTTGATGGCAATTTCTCGATGGCTGTGCAAACAATCTGCCGGTCAGATTTATGACGAGGTTTGTTACGCTTATGCCCGTAAGCGTTCGGCCTGACTATCGTGCGTGACGAATGCAGTGCGCGCGGCGAGATTAGAAGCAAAAGGAAAAGCATAATCGTAAGCGCCCGAGTTAGGCACTCTTGACGTAGCTTTCCATTCTATGCGCAGGTAGCCGTCCAAACTGTGAAAACTGGTCGCGGTGGCCTGCTCCCGTTTTCTGATCCGTAACCGTACACCGGAACCAATGTAGGCGCGGGGGTTTAGGATGTCGGGATTCGTGTTCCCCGGCGACGGGGCGCCACCAAAAAGTTTGCTAGCTTCTGGAGCTATTGACGAAAAACGCGGTGAGCGTTCGATGAACCGCGTCTTGACGGGGGGATTAGG
>DAOLCX010000306.1:0-4405 GCA_035327685.1 Pirellulaceae bacterium
GCCGATCGTAGCCCGCCGCAACACCGTGCTCCATTCCCGACGCGAGGGCGGCGTCGCGCGCCTCCTTGGACGGGCAAAGGAGCGTCATCGTCAAACGGGTCCGTCCCATCTCTTCGGTCAGTTCTTGCGTCACTAGCATTTCCCAAATCTCGGCGCCATCCCCCGCTTCACCGCCGCCGCAAGGCCCGGCACCGGGGCCCATTTGCATGTACTCCGTATGGACGATCCTCGCCGGAGGGCTCACCTCCCGATGTTCCCCCCAAATCGTTAAAGCGATCGTGCCATCGGGTCCGTTCCACGCCCAGCGGAACGCGCCCCCGACGCGCACGTCCATATCGCAAACCGCCCAGGTCCAAGCCTGCGGTGTGAACATCCACCGCCGCAGCAGCTCGGGTTTCGTAATGGCTTCCCAGACTAGCTCGCGAGGTGCGTCGAAATCGCGGGTCATGACAATCTCCGTATCGGACGGCGTGGAGACATTGAGTTGATTCAGCATGATTTTTCTCTCCAAATGTTTAAACAGTTCATGACTTCTTCAGTTTGGTCTTCAACTCCTCTAACACGGAATCGAGGCGATCGTAGTTTGCCTCCCACGTTTGCCGCCAGGTTTCGATCCACTTCAGAGCGTCCTCGACGGGTTTGGTTTCCATCCGGCAAAGATGAGTGCGACCGACCTTGCGCCGGCGTACCAATTTGGCCCGCTCCAAGACACGAACATGCTTGGATGCCGCCACAAACGACATCCGCAGCGGCTCGGCCAATTCCGTAAGGTTACACTCCCCTTCGGCCAATTGCCGCAGCATGGTGCGCCGCGCGGGATGGGCCAAAGCGTGAAACACGCGATCCAGTGCAACAGATTGATTGTTAACCATATGGTTAAATATATCGGCAAGCCAGCCGATTGTCAACCAGTTGGTTTACTATTTCTTTTCGCCGCGGCCCGCCGGGCACTCGTATTTGCGGTTGTGTTGGGGAAAATGCCGGAGTTGTGTGTAAGCGCGCACCAGTGCCGTGGGATTAGTCGGACGCTTTCGCGGTACGGCGGGCGTGGCGGCGATTGCGGTGGTGGGTGGTCCGCTGCTGACGCTCGGTGTTACGGTATTCGCGGATCGCTTTGGGATGCGAGAGGCGCCAGTTCCAAGGAAGCAAAGGACAGGCATTATTCTCAAAATAGTGCCATTGTGGCAGTCGCCGACGGTTGCTCCCCTTTGCCGGTCAGCGCCCAACCCAGGTTCCCGTTCGCAAAGAACGAAGCCCACATTTCAAGATTTCGGCCAAAATTCTGGGGGGGAGTTTAACGTTAATGCCTGTCCTTTTCCTTAATGCCTGTCCTTTTCCTTTTTCCTTCGCGCGGTTTTGGATGGTCCACAAGTCCGTAAGGTTCTCTCCGTCGATGACGGTGGAGCTATAGTCACCCCGGGGTGGCGCCGTCCGAGGCTCCGGTCCCTTCACCTAACGCGATGATGGCACGTAGCGTACCTGGTGCATCGGTGGCCATACGAAAGGAGAAGCGAGGACTGATAAACATATCGGGTCCCGTCTCCATTCAGGAGAAAAAGCAACAGACAGCCAGCCTACCCGCTGTTTAAGATGAATTCGGCCCCCTGAGTTGTCAATGGTCACCCAACCACACGCGCGATACAAACGTCAACAGTTGATGGTGCTTCGACCGTCATGATCCCGATCTATCCAGTACTTTGAGAGCGGGCCAATGAAATGCTTGACATCCCCCCCCCCCCTAAAATTTCATCACTGGAATTTGGGTCTATGGTTTTGTTTTAAAACGGCAAACGGGGGACACATCGATGGCGAGAGGAGTCATAACAACGCTTTGTTATCCACATGGACTGGCTTTTCGCTTGATCGGGATGAAGGTCATTTTCTTGGCGCTTGCGACCATCGCCTTCTGCCCATCATCCATGGGGCAAGCTTACGCAAGCTTTTCATGGGTTGTGAAACGGAATGGGGTTGAAGTGGAGGCAAATCCACAGCTTTTTAATAACGGCGATCACATCCGTCAGGACTTGGAGCTCGAAGTGTTCAACGATCAACCGGAAGCAATGTGGGTTCACATGCGATTAACTTTGAGTTCCAGCCCTGAAGGGAACCTTGCTCACACTTCAAATTCAGCAAAGGTCCAGCCGTCACAGGGTTCGCCACGATCTGGCTTCATCGAGTATGAGATTCCTGGCAACTCGGAAGAGTTGGCGTACAACCTGTCATACATCGTTTTCCTTTCGCCGCACCAAGATCCCAACGCATCGCCGCTGGACCATATCCAGGTTTGCTCGGGGAGCTTTGTATTTCAACGTCTAGGCGGGGGTGGTAGTGGTGACTGACGGATTGCGCGCGGCGTAAGGTTGTTATAATGATCATACGCATTCAACGGTAAAGAGGTGTCAGATGACAACGCGCGTCCCTAATCGTGTACACGCATGGCCCATCGCCTTTATTGGCATCCTGGTTTGTGGACAGTGGGCAGAAGCCGCGAAGTATTGTTTTCAAGATGACGACGTGTCGGCCATTTCATCGAATTGGTTAGGCGTTTCGCCGAGTGAAATCACGAGCGTGCTGCAACAAGGTCGAAACATTGATCCACAGTTGTTCGAGTTACGCAAATGGTGGAACGAGGAACACCTTCGTTTGCAAAAGCTGTTCGAATCGGGGCAAATTGATGGTAATGAATTCACCAGGTTGTACAAACAGCTTGAGCTAGAAAACTTGCAAAAACACGAAGTTGTAGTACCACCCGAACAGTTGCTCCAGGCTGTACATCAGGCGATCTTGAACCGACTTGTCTCCTATCTCAGGCATGGAGGGGGAAATGACGACCTCGCATTCTTAGGTCACGAGAAGCTTGCAGATCGGCTGGAACTTAATGCAGACCAAAAAGCGCGCCTCCGGTCGCTGCGAGACTCGTTCTCCAGATGGAAGACCAAATGGCAAGAGGAATTGTCCGATGAACTGAGCCAACTCTATCGGGAACATTGCCAAAAAGCTGTCGCCGTGCTGGAATCCCACCAACGCGATAGATTCAACCGTCTCATCGGCCAACCGATTGCTTGGTTTAGAATTCCTCCGAAATCCCGTGAGGCGCTTTCCGATGCTTCTATTGGTCTGCAATATGGGCAGATGTCCAGCACGTTTACGCAAGGAGACGTCCGCAAGGCAAATGAAAAGAGGCTTCAGCACAACCGGGAATCCGGAGATGACATTCCCGAACGCATCGACTATGTTCTGATGGTGTTCCTGCAAGATGGGTTTTTCTTGGAGGAGTTGGACCTTGCCGACGAGCAAGCCAAGTCGATTAAGGGGTTTGTCAGGAACGTGCGCGATTTTTGTGAGGTTGGTTCCGCAGATCATAACGAACGGACCGCAGCGCTATTCCGCGGCGACGCAATGTATCCTAAGCCAGTCATGGACGCCCTACTCCCGCGACAGACAGAATGGTTGAGGCAAACCGAATTGCAAGTGAGGTTGGCGTATGCTTATACTTCGTGTGGTTTACTTTCCGAGGAGTTAAGCCGCGAGATTGGCCTTTCCTCCAAACAACGAGATCAAATCGCCGATCTGACGAGTGAGTTTGAGCAGGCTGCAAACGAAAAACGCAAGGCTCATCACGAGCGATTTCTTGCTGAAGCACAATCGTGCTTCCGTTCAATGCTCGATGTGCTTACCCCGTCACAGCGGAAGATGTACGCGGAGCTGGTCGGAATCGATCGGCCCATTTTGGAGGAAAACGAGCGGGAAAGTTCCAATAAAGTAAACTAGCCGTTCATTTTGGAATTTTGCCATAAGTCCTCAGCTTGGCAAAGGCGATCGGCGCAGGTCTCCCGACCTTGCCGATGGACCCGACCGAAAGGTTTCCCGAACCCGCCCGCAGTCCCTGGCGATTATCTGGAACAACCGTCAGTCTCGAATCGAATATGAACTGAGATCGCTTAAGAGCCGATTTCTTTCGATTCAGTCCCCGCTCCTCCCCTGCATTCCGCGGCCCTGGGAAGCCTTCGGTCGATTGCGGTGCTGGACCGGGAACCGATTCAAAACAATGCTTCAGCCTGCTCAGCAAGACATCAACCTTCAGCCATTTGCGGCAGCGTGGGGGGAGTCGATTGTCGCACGTTCGCCATCCTTGAAGAGCTCGGGGCAAACCACATCACCCTCGATATTAGAATGGAAAACGTCAAAGCCTAAAAGACAATCAGCCTGAAGAAACAGCGCGAAACGCTAGCGCTCAATTCATCCAAAAAAACGCTGCTTTACCACTCACCGGGAATCGCGGACAAGCCATGAAATCAATAACCACAATAAACTGACTGTGAATTCTAATTGTCGTCGTACAAGAGTAATTCGAAAACGGCATCGCAGCGATTCAACTCTGAGTCGACGAGCGAAACCACAAGCG
>DAOLCX010000307.1:0-4399 GCA_035327685.1 Pirellulaceae bacterium
GAGATCGGCGCGATACTCACCATTCATAGGCGGTGCGGCAGTCGAGAAGGTCCTGTCAGCAGTGGAGTTGTTTTAGAACAAGCGGCCTTGGCGCAGGCCCGAGTGGGGGACGGAAAAATGACTGCCGTCTTGGGGCGGCAAGGGTTGATCCAGGCCGTGTTTGCGACTGAAGATGTGGAACAGCTCGGAGATTTGGTCGGCGATCGGACCAGCGCCGCGCATCCGCTTGCCAAATTGAGGATCGTTGAGTCGGCCGCCGCGAGTCTGGCGAATTAACTGCAAGATGCTGGCCGCACGGCTGGGCATGACGCGCTGTAACCACTCTTGAAAAACGGGGAGTACCGTCTGCGGCAAACGCAACAAGATCTTGCCGGCGGTCTGCGCGCCGTGCTCGGCTGCGGCAGCCAGGATCGTCGGGACTTCAGAACTGTTGACACCCGGTATGATCGGCGCGCACATCACGCCGACGGGGACTCCGACGCGGGCCAACTCGCGAATCGCGCGCAACCGCGCTGCGGGAATACTGGTGCGCGGCTCCAAATCGCGGGCCAGTTCCGGATCCAGCGTGGTAATCGAGATGTAAACGTGGACCAATCGCCGGGCGGATAACTCTCTCAACAGATCCAAGTCGCGGACGATCGCCGCGTTCTTGGTGACAATCCCGACCGGTTGGCGAAAATCGAGTGCGACCTCCAAGCACGATCTGGTCAAACGGAGTTTGCGTTCGATGGGTTGATAACAATCGGTGACGCCTGAAAAAGCGATCGGAGATGCGGCCTCCGTCCGTTTTGCCAAGAACTGGCGAAACAACTGGGCCGCCCGATGCTTGACCATAATCTTGGTTTCGAAATCGAGTCCGGCATTGAACCCCAAGTACTCGTGGGTATTGCGGGCATAACAATAGGCGCAGCCGTGCGCACAACCGCGATAGGGATTCAGGCTGTATTGGAACGGGATATCCGGCGAATCGTTTTCGCTGATGATCGACTGGCTGTCGTCGTCCAAGTAAACAATGGGATGCGAATCGTCTGCGGGCAGACTCTCCGCATCCCCGTCCCAATGCTCCCAATCCGGCTCACGGTGCGTCGATTCGAATCGATTTGGAGGATCGATATGCGAACCGTGGCGCATCGCAGATGGTGCTTGTCAAGGTTTTAAATGAGGTTGGCTCATTGCGGTACGACCCTCAAGGTCGGATTCTCCACGACTCAGGGAGTCGTGCCACAATATTTGATGAGCTCCCTCGTTAGTTTGATAACAGACTAATCGTGCAAATGCGGTTCATGCGCTGGGACAATGGCCATGAACACATCCTCGCCCCGCTTGAACTCCACACGAATACCCAGCGACATCGCTTGATGCAGCTCTTCGTCGTCTAACGAAAACTCGCCGACTTCACCGTCGGCATTTCGTTCGCCAGCTTCCAGCGCCCAGCTCTTTCCATCCGATCGCGAAGTGCTGAAAACGGTGACTGAGTCAATTTTCGCCGGCTTGGCAGCTTTGCCCTCCGCGTCGAGGAATTCGATGCGGATCTTGTTGTGTTTGGACGACTGATGCCATTGAGCACCGAAGTCCTCGGCATCGACATCCAGCAAATGCCCATCACCCGGTCCGTGTTTTGGATGGTAGGCGGTCTTGGCGGCTCCATTTCCCGATTTACCGGTGTCACTGCCGCCATCGCCTTTGTTGTTGCAACCTACCAAAGACGCCATCAGCAGTGCCGTACATAGCACGGCCCATCCACTCGCTACTCGAATCATCACTTTCTCTCCTATCGCCGTTAATAGTTGCCTCTCCCGCTTGGGGAAAGGAGTGAAAAAAGCTGTAAATTGTCGGCGCCTCGATCATTGGCTAGCGCCCAATCTGCCTGATCCAGCATCGCTCGAAAAACAAATTTTGGAGAACTTCACACTGGCTGAAGTCTGATTGTCGCACACTGGAATTCAGTTGAACAGTGGGTTCGGAGGGAAGACGCGAACGCCGCATAATTCACTGGCGGTTTTCCGACCGACGGACAAAACCGAACGCTCCCATAGGAAACTGCAATCGGTGAAAACCACAGATGCATCGCCTCCCATGCGATACCACAACCCTTTGTCAAGCTCCTGTTCCAGTTGACCGGGACGCCAACCGGCAATCCCAAAAAAGATGCGATATCGATCGTCCGACTCGCGCACGACTTGGTGGATCGATTCAGCCGCCGAGGACAAGAAGAGCCCTTGATTCAATTCCATTTCGCCCAAGTCTTGCAAACCATGAATGGCAAACACCGGGCCACCAATCGGTCCACCGCAAGAGAGATGCTCTTCATCCGATTGCGTATCGCCCGAGACTTGCCGCCAGGCATCCAGCAGACGTTGATCGGCTGGCCGATTGAGGACTACGCCGAAGACGCCGTCTTCATTGTGTTGCAATACATAAACGACCGTCCGCTCGAACGGCGTGCCATGCAACGCCGAACTGGCAACCAACAATTGCCCCTGCAGGTCTCGATACTGCGATTCGAATTGAGTAATTCGGTTGATCATTGTGTCGCGTAGAAAAGGTCCACTTCACCATGCCTCACACAGTCCAAGTGCCAAATCACAAAACGGCTGTGAACTTCGGTGCCCGCCGCCAATGGTCATTGACATCCAATTCTAGGACTCATCCACCCATAAAATGTTCAAACTCGTCCTGCGCCATTCAATACAGTTGGTCACTTCAACGCAACTGCCGTGCCGATTCATCATCTTATTGTCTGTACGGATTACGCAGCCGTTTGGTGCGGAATAACCGGTTGGGATCGGATGTCCGGCCGATACTGGTCCGCAACCAAGGCTGCCAATTCTCGCGATTTTTGTGACAAACTGTCATAAGTGGATGGCAACATTGTGGCGAATCGCAAAATGTGCCGGACACTTGGGTCCACACTCCCTTTCGTCTAGAATACTAAAGTGGATGCGGTGGCGCCGTCCGAATTCCGTTTTGAAGGGCTATACCATGTCGATTGCCAATATTTGCCGACCACTAAACGAACTAGTCCAATTCTTAGACCGGCTCCAATCGCGAGCACCGCTCGACCAGTTGCGCGTGCTGCTAGAGGACTTGAATGTATCGCGGGAAGATTTGGAACCGTTCATCGAATTTGGAGAGCTGACTTATCGGCGGAATCTGATCTGCGAAGGGGAGTGGTACGAATTGCTGTGTATCTGTTGGCGAAGCGGCCAACGAAGCCCGATTCACAACCACGCGGGTTCCACGTGTGGTTTGCGCATCGTGGAAGGCATTGCGACGGAGACGGTGTTTGAGTTTACTCCATCCGGATTGATTAAACCGGTGCAAACCGCAGACGCTGAAGTCGGCTTTGTGTGCACGACGCAAGATGAGGACATTCACCAGGTCTCGAATTTGCAGGGGGAGGGCGAGGATCTGATCACGTTGCACATTTATTCTCCTCCCCTGCGAAGGATGGACAATTTCTCCTTGTATGACCGTCAACGGGGGCTTTACGAACCCACCAATTTTCCGGTTTGTTGGGTGGGCGACTGCATTTGACGGGTCGCAAGTGCCGAGCAGGCTGTCGAAACGATAGCAAAGACGACGTTTTTGCGGCTTTTTGGTTAATTCTGGAGAATCTTCACGGTAAACTGCCAACGCCTGCGACTTAAAGGACAGGACGTCATGCTTGATCTATCTAGTTTGGCTATCCGTAGCAATAATCGACGCTCAACACTGAACTGATCAGAGCGTTGACCTGAGTTCGAATGGGAACAACACAGTCTCCCACGGACAAAACGAACTGCGACTATCATGATGCGGGATATCGATGATTAAGGAACCGAGTGGAATCGAAGGCGGCGATGTTTCTTCATCGGCGCACACTCCGTTCGCAACCGATCTGGTCGGTGAGACGATTGGCGATTACATGATTCTGCGTCGGCTGGGCCAGGGCGGTATGGCCGAGGTTTATTTGGCCGAGCAATTGTCGCTTAAACGGAAGGTGGCCTTCAAAGTCTTGAAGCCTGATTTGGGCAAGAATGCCGGCTATGTGGATCGATTTGTGCGGGAGGCTCAGGCGGCGGCGGCACTCGTTCAATCGAACATTGTCCAGATCTATGAAATTGGCCACAACAACGGATATCACTTCATTGCCCAGGAGTACATCCAGGGGCGCAATCTGAAGCAATACATGGCTCGCTTTGGTGCCGTTTCGGTCCCGATGGTGGTCAACATCTTGCGGCAAACAGCGATGGCTTTGCAAAAGGCAGCCGAGCAAGGGGTAATCCATCGGGACATCAAACCTGAGAACATCATGCTCAGTACGTCGGGCGAGGTAAAGGTCACCGATTTTGGATTGGCCAGAATCCTCAACGACACCCAAAAGCTCGATTTGTCCCAAGTCGGCGTGACGATGGGG
>DAOLCX010000308.1:0-4360 GCA_035327685.1 Pirellulaceae bacterium
GAGAAGAGGTTGAGGAACAAAATATTTAAAAAAAACGACAGGCAAACCCCCACCACCGCCACGACCCCCAATTGGCTAGCCAATCGCCTGTCAAACCGCGGCGGTTGATACCAATTCGCATCGCAACTGGAGGCCCCTCCGGGAGTATCGATGCGACACGAAGCTCCCTGTGAGGTAGCATCTTTCTCGCTTATTTGGGAGGTTTTTCCCATGGCTTTGTGGCTAAGTCGTCTATTCGCATCCCGACTTGGGACAAAATCATCTTTACTGATTGGCTGCGGTTCGTCAAACTCATATTAGATTGTTTCGTCTTTAACCATTGACCCAACATTGCGCAATTGGACCAGGCCCATGGCTGTTTGCAAACGACCATTACGTTGTGTCATCTTGTTGTTGTGGGCCGTCTGGCCGGCCTCGGTTTGGGCCGAAGATGGGGCCGACACGTTGGTGGTTTGCCATCCATTGTTTCGCGCCGAGTTGCAGCCGTGGATCGCATATCGACAACAACAAGGGCACCGCTTGCTGGTGATAGCGCCACCATCCAACGCGGTTGCCTTACGGGCCGAAATTCGGCGACTGGCAAGTCAGCACCCGATCACCCATCTGTTGCTGGTTGGCGATGCGGCGGCGGTCTCGACAGCCGTACCGACCGACTACCACCGTGCTCAAGTCAACATTCACTTTGGCTCTTCGCCGGAGATTGCCTCGGATCATTCATTTTCCGATCTGGACGATGATGGTCTTCCCGATCTGAACGTCGGCCGCTGGCCAGTTCGGACGGCCGATGAGTTGCGCTCAGTCGTGGAAAAAGTCCTCGCTTATGAGTCACACAATCCGGAATCCGATTGGCTGCGGCGCATCAATATGATTGCCGGAGTAGGAGGATTTGATCCGGTGATCGAACGGTCATTGGAACAATTGACCCGAACCTTTGTGACTCAACTCATTCCGGCTGAATTTGACGCGCGGATGACTTATGCCAATTGGTCGAGCCCGTATTGCCCGGACCCGCATCGATTTCAAGACGCAGCCCTCGATCGATTCAATGAGGGATGCCTATTTTGGGTCTATATTGGTCATGGCAGCCCGCGGAACTTGGATTACGTTTATACGCCCAGTGGACGACACCGAATTCTGAGTTGCCAAGATCTGGATCGACTGGCGGCTGGCGGACGTCATCCGATTGCGGTATTTTTGGCCTGCCATACCGGAGCTTTTGATGACGATGATGGTTGCCTGGCCGGAAACATGCTCAGTCATCGCCAAGGCCCAATTGCTGCCATTTGCGGAACTCGTGTGACGATGCCGTATGCCATGAGTCTGTTGTCACTGGAGATGCTAGCCGAGTATTTTCACGGCGATGCTCAGACGTTGGGCGAACTGGTCCGTCGCGCAAAGATTCGGATGGTTGTTCCCGACGTCGAGGGACCGCTGACCGAGACGCGGAAGTTGATCGACGCCGGGGCCTCGATGATCAGCCCCCGGGCCGATTTGTTGGAAGAAGAGCGTCGCGAACATTTGTACTTGTTTCACCTCCTGGGCGATCCACTGCTGCGGATACCTCGCCCGAAACAAGTCGCGTTGACGATCGATGGCATGATTGCAGCCGGTGGAACGGTTACCGTTTCGGGAACAGCGCCAGGGCCAGGCCGTTTGCGTATTGAGGTCTGTTATGAGCGGGGACGCTTAACTTTTCGCCCGAAGGCCAGGCGCGAGTATGACGACTCCGCCACCGAACGAGAGCGGTATCAGCGAGAATACGAGCAGTCACTTTCCAGCGTATGTGTGGCTAAAGAAATTGATATCTCGGGGGCCGAGTTTGCGGTTGACCTTCCCATCCCTGAAACCGCGCGAGGCGCAGCTCAGGTGCGCGTATTTTGGTCGGACGGCAAGACCTATGCGACTGGTGGCGTCGAAAATCGTTAATCGGTTACGTCTCGCATTGATTTCAAAGCGAATGTCCATCTCAAGCGCGACACAACCGATCGTTCGGCCCTTAAGGGGCCGGGGGTTACTGGTGACGTTTCCCTTTGATGGCCCGTTGGACGGCTGAGCCCATGTCGGCGGGACTGAGCGCCACTTCAATCCCCGCGACGCGCATCGCCGCTTGTTTTTCTGCAGCCGTCCCTTTGCCGCCGCTGATAATTGCCCCTGCGTGCCCCATGCGTTTGCCCGGCGGCGCCGTGGCACCGGCAATAAATCCGGCGACGGGTTTGGTGACGTGCTGTTTGATGTACTCGGCCGCTTCTTCTTCCGCCGAACCGCCGATTTCTCCGATCATCAAAATAGCCTCAGTTTGAGGATCGGCTTCAAACCACCCCAGGCAGTCGATAAAGGAAGTACCAACGATGGGATCACCTCCCAGACCGACACACGTCGATTGCCCCAACTTCAAGTTGCTGGTTTGCCAGACCGCTTCATAGGTCAACGTCCCGCTGCGGCTGATAACCCCCACGCAACCCGGTTGATGGATATAACCTGGCATGATTCCAATTTTGCATTGTCCGGGCGTGATGACGCCTGGGCAATTCGGACCGATCAACACACTCTTCGAAGTTTTGACGCGATGATAAACGCGGACCATGTCCAGAGCCGGAATCCCTTCGGTAATCGCACAGATAACCTCGATCCCGGCATCGATGGCCTCCAAGATCGCATCGGCCGCAAACGGCGGAGGGACAAAGATCATTGTCGCGTTGCAACCAGTCTGACGCCGTGCTTCAACGACCGTATCAAAAACGGGCAGGCCTTCTGCTGTCTGGCCCCCTTTTCCAGGTGTGACACCGCCGACCATTTGTGTCCCGTATTCCAAACAACCGCGTGTGTGGAACGCACCCACGCTGCCGGTGATGCCCTGGCAGATAACTCGTGTGTTTTTGTTGACTAAAATGCTCATGGTATTGCTGTTTCTATTTAATCTTTGATCGTGACTCGGCTGGACTCGGGTTAACTTGACAATGCCGCGACCACTTTGTGGGCCGCGTCGGTCAAATCATTAGCGGAGATAATGGCCACATCGGAGTTCCGCAATATCTCGCGCCCCGCTTCGACTTCTGTCCCCTCGAGTCGCACGACCAAGGGAACACTGAATCCGACTTGTTTGGCAGCCGTGACGATGGCCTCGGCAATCGTCGTGCATTTCATAATGCCACCGAAGATATTGACCAGCACCGCTTTGACGTTGGGGTCGGCCAAGATGATGCGGAACGCTTCGGTGACCTGATCCGCATTGGCGCCACCACCCACGTCCAGAAAGTTGGCCGGTTCGCCACCGTGCAGTTTGATCAAGTCCATGGTGCTCATCGCCAACCCAGCCCCATTCACCAGGCAGCCAATGTTGCCGTTGAGTTTCACATAACTGAGGCCCGCATTGGCGGCTCGAATTTCTGATTCTTCTTCTTCCGTCAAGTCTCGCAGGTCAACCCATTCTCGGTGCCGAAACGCAGCGTTGTCGTCGAAAGTGACCTTGGCGTCGAGGGCAATCAACGCGCCTTCACCGGTGACGACCAGCGGATTGACTTCGACAAGAGAACAATCCATTTCGACAAACATTCGACACAGGCTGCGCATGAATTGGTCCGCGACCTGCACGGATTTGCCGGTGATTCCCAAACTCTGACACAACTTGCGAACTTGGTAACTTTCCAAACCCTGCGCCGGATCAAAATGTTCTTTGAAGATTTTTTCTGGGGTTTCGTGGGCCACTTTTTCGATCTCAACGCCTCCTTCCTGGCTGCACATGATCACCGGTTTGGAAGCAGCGCGATCCAGTACAATCCCCAAGTACAACTCGCGCGCGATATTACAACCCGCTTCGATCAACACCTGGTTGACTTGCTTTCCTTCCGAACCGGTTTGGATCGTGACCAGTCGGCTCCCCAACATGCGGGCGGAGACTTCACGCGCTTCGTCCGCCGAACGAACCAGTTGCACGCCACGCTGTTCCGGATGTTCAAGAAATGTTCCCTTACCTCGCCCCCCGGCGTGAACCTGTGACTTGACCACCGCCACCGGCGTCCCGATTTGTTTATACGCCTGAGCAGCTTCATCAGGCGTCCGCGCCACGCGATTCTCCAATACGGCCACGCCAAATCGGGCGAAGATTTGTTTACCTTGGTATTCGTGAATTTTCATCGGTAAAGAATGGTTGAAATCCAATGGTACGAAAGGCGAAGATTATAAAGCGCTCCATTCAACCCGGTCAATGAGTGAGCCGACGCGGTGTTATGAGATAACCGTTCACGAAATGTAGGGTGCGCGGAGCAAGTCGTTCGACAAAACAGGTTCGCTTCGACGAATCGTTCCGCGACACTCACAGGGTTTCGATCTACAACAAGACGACTTGCGGAACGCACCAGAA
>DAOLCX010000309.1:0-4349 GCA_035327685.1 Pirellulaceae bacterium
GTCACCAACCTGGAGGGCGCCATCTTTCCTGCCTTCCTACATTGCTCAAATTGATGCGCGGACGAGCTTTTATTCACTGGCCAGTGCGTTGTTCCCAATTGATTTTAGGGTCAGCCGATTGGCGTTAGCCACGGTTTCATCGGCAAAAAACGTGGCTATCGCCCCATGGCTGATTGGGTCAACCCTTACACTTGAGCAAAGTGCTAGATCAGTTGGACGAGTTGGCGGGGGGCGGGTTGCAGGCTCCCTTCCGTCGTGCCGGCAGGGGACGTGCGGCTCCATATCAAGTCCAAGTCAGCAGCGTTCAATGTTCCGGTGAAAAACTGACGAAGAGTTTCGACGGCCAACGTGACGTCTGCGGCGCGCTGATGCACAAACTCCAATCTAAAATCGCGCAGGTCGGCGGCTAACCAGGACTGTAAATGCCTGGCTCCCGACTGAATCGGGGCGTTGAAGACCGTGTTGCGGCAACCGACATCAGCCAGCACGGGGTGTCTCCGTCCCGCCCCATCTCGCACGGCGACTTCATGTCGTTCGCAGGGTTGCCCGCAGTTCGATCGGTCGGTCCCACTGGACAGAAATCGGCAAAAGACGCAATGCTCTGTGTGGAATATCGGCAGATGCTGATAGACGATCACTTCCAAGTGACGCGGATTAACTTGTGCAGCCAATTCGCTGATCTGCTGCGCGTCCATATCATGCGTGGGAGTGATGACATCGGCGCCGCAATCCAACAGAGCTTGGGTACTCAACCGATTCGCGGCATTCAAACTGAAGTCGGCGATGATCCGGTGCGGTGATAGGCGGGCTGGATGGGTCAATTCCCACAACAGTCCACCACTGCGAATCACGAGACTGCAGTCCAACGACAACAAAAACCGCACGATGTTCTGTTCGGCAGGCTTCAATATCCGTGGGCTGGCCACGCGCACTTCAATCCCAGCGGCGCGAATGGTCTCGACGGATTCGCGCAGGCCATACAGTTCCAGGTAATCGAGTGTGATCGAATCGGGCCGCAACGGCAACGCGGCTTCCAATTGACGCGGCGTGCGGACCAAAACGTGCAGTCGCGGGTGAGTCACCGAGTTAGGCTGAGATGGGATCGCGGCTTGTGGCGGGTGGTCGAGCATTTGGACGGCAATGCGCCTCGGTGCGCGGCGCTGGGCGAGGAGATCTTCGACCAAAGCGCGGCGCGCGGTATTGAGCGTGCTCGTCGGAATGAAAACGCCTTCGTCCAATTCACAGTCGAGATGGTCGAGTCGAAATGGTGTCCCGCCGAGTCGGCTCAATTGTTGGCGGATGGTGGCAATGTCGGTGGCATGCTTTCGAGCAGTCGCGATTGGTTGCACGTCTCGCCAGGTGGCGCGCGGCCCTGCATCTACTGCTGCTTCGATGAACAATGGTTGGCCGACCTGAGCACGAATGCAAAAAGTCACCAGGCGCAAATAAACTGGCGAAGAGGCTTGCGTCCAACGCCTGGCCTTTTTGGTCAAGCGCGGATCGTGGGTCCGCCATACCCAGTCACCCGGTGCAATATCAACCGTATTGACTTTATCGTTCGCAAATTCCAGACGCACTCGTCCGGGGCCAGTGGCGCGGACGTCAAAAACAAAACCCCCTTGTTCGGCAATTGCTGGACTGCGCCGTTCAGCGGCGTCAAATACCAATCCGTCGCCGCGGAAAATGGGATGCTCCGCTTCGATTTCAATCGACAAACCATCAACTAGGACCACTCGGCCCACACGCAGGCCTCGATGGCGCGGGGCGCGGCCGATGACCACTTGCTGGTGGTTGGTACCTGTTATGAAATGCGGTCCCAGACCGCGAGAATACACTTGTTCCAACTCCATGCGTTCAGCCGGATCGATGGTCCGGGGTGCTCCCGCCAGCGCTGCGTCAATCGCTTGACGGTAAGCGTGTGTGACCAGGGCCACATAGTCGGCGTCTTTGTAGCGGCCTTCGATCTTGACGCACGAAACACCGATTCGGAGTAATTCAGGGATCTGATCGATTGCGCACAGGTCGCCCGGCGATAGCAGATAACGGTAGGGGCCTAAATCCTTTATCTGGCCATCGACGATCAATTGATAGTCCATCCGGCAGGCTTGTGCGCATTGCCCGCGGTTCGCGCTCCGTCCTCCCCAGGCTTCACTGCTGAAACACTGTCCCGAATAAGAGACGCACAGCGCGCCATGCACGAAGACTTCCAACTCGATGTCTGTCTGCTGCGCGATCTGTTCGATGTCTCGCAAACTCAATTCGCGTCCCAGCACAACACGGCTGCACCCGACCGATCGAGCCAATTCGGCACCTTGGCTGCTGGTAATCGACATTTGCGTGCTGCCGTGCAGGTTTAGCCCGGGCGCGTTGGCGTGAATCCACCGCGCGACACCCAAGTCTTGCACGATGACAGCGTCCACGCCAGCGTGAGCCATGGCGGTTACGGCTTGCCCTGCTGCATCGAACTCATGGTCGAACACCAGAGTGTTAAACGTGACAAATGCCTGGACTCCGCGCGCGTGCAACTTTTCGACGGCGGCCGGAAGTTCGTCCAAAGTAAACCCCACTTTGGCCCGAGCCGAGAAATGCCGCAGCCCAAAATAAACGGCGTCGGCACCAGCTTCAATTGCCGCGTGCAATGCTCCCCAATCGCCGGCAGGGCTCATCAATTCCAGATGGCGGGATCGCATGGGCACATGCAGTTCTGGCTCAATATGGGTTGGCATTGGTTCCAACATGAATCGGGCAATGCGCCCAAGCCCGTGATTTGACGTCGTTTATCGGTACACAACCGGCCAATGGCTGGAACTGATCATAGAATATTGACCTCCGAATGCCTATGGGGACAACGTCAGCCCCGATCTGGCTCACTCGAAATCGAATAACTCACTCAATATGGAACTTTTCCAGCAAACGGTACAACGAACGGCGGCCGATCCCCAATGCTTTGGCGGTATGGGTCTTGTTCCCGTGATATCGACGATAGACTTGTTCGACATGATGGCGGTTGAGTGATTCCAAATCGAGTTTATCTAAGTTCGCCACGGTTTTCCCATCGCAAGCCCCCACGCCAATCACTTCCGGCGGCAAGTTCTCACGGAGGATTTCATTTCCCTCGGCGAGAATCTTGGCCCGCTCAATCGCGTTTTGCAGTTGGCGGATGTTGCCGGGCCAGGAATAGTTGCACAACAGGTGAATCAACTCGTCCGAAATCTTCCACTGCGCTCCAACAAAATGTCGGATCAGCAATTGTGTGTCGCCCCCGCGCTCTCGCAGCGGAGGCAGACGGATAGCCAACACATTGATGCGATACAACAAATCCTCCCGGAAATTGCCACGTCCGACTTCGATGCGCAAGTCTCGGTTGGTGGCAGCAATTAATCGAACTTTGACCTTTCGTTCTTTGACCGAACCAATACGGCGCAGGGAGCCATCTTCAAGGACTCGCAACAGTTTGGCTTGCAGGGAACCGGCCAACTCTCCGATTTCATCGATGAACAGCGTCCCACCGTCGGCAATTTCGAACAAGCCGGGTTTGGCGGCAATCGCACCGGTAAATGAGCCTTTTTCGTGACCAAACAACTCGCTTTCCAATAAGGGCTCTGGCAATGCTGCGCAGTTGATCACCACCATCGGTTGGTTGGCCAAGGCGGACATCTTGTGGATGGCGCGGGCCACGAGCTCCTTGCCTGTCCCGCTTTCCCCTTCAATCAATACGGGTTTGTCGGTGACGGCTGTTTTTTCGATCAGTCGAAACACTTCTTGCATCGCTACCGATTGACCGATCATTTCGGCCGGCGGTGTCACCTGGCGGATGATGTGCCGCAGTTGACGGTTTTCCTTTTCCAACTGGCGGGCGCGAAAGGCACGCTGAATGACTAAGTCCAACTCGTTGAGTTTGGCTGGCTTGGTCAGGAAATCAAAGGCGCCTTGCTTCATCGATTCCACGGCGTTCTCTATCGTACCTCCACCAGTCAACATGATCGCTTGCAGATCGGACTCTTGCTCGCGCAATGCCTTAAGCAGGCCGATCCCTGTCAATAGCGGCATGTGCAAGTCAATAATCGCGACGTCAATCGTTCGTTTGGTTGCTAATACCAGCGCTTGCTGGCCGTCGGCGGCTGTCAAGACGCTGTAGCCGAGCTTCTTGAAATAGGCCGCGGCTGCCTCACGGAAGTCTTCTTCATCGTCAACAATTAACAATTGAATGTGACTGCGATCGATAATGCTCATGTTCATGGCGGCCATTGGTGCAACCGTCGGATTCTATTCAATTTAGAAATACTCTGACCCTATTTCCGGTCTCGTAACCCCTGTGCGGAACCTGGGTTTGTAGCTTGGATGGACTG
>DAOLCX010000310.1:0-4333 GCA_035327685.1 Pirellulaceae bacterium
ATGACGCCTGGCATTGGAGCGTGCGCGTTTGCGATTCGACGGGAACCGCCATTCAGGAAGGGAAGAAGTAGATGAACCGAATTGTAATAGCAACGTGTATCTGGCTGTGTGCAGTGATGGCCAGTGTCGCTGAGGACTGGCGTCAGTTTCGCGGTCTGGATGGCCGCAACGCGGTCTCGGAAGGCCCGGTTCCCATCGAGTGGACTGCCGATGAGAATACGGCCTGGCGTGTCGAAATACCGGGTCGAGGCGTGAACGGAGTGATCGTCGTCGATGGTCGGGTGATTGCCACCAGTTCCAGTGGCATCGAACAGGATCGCTTGCACATCTGGGGCATCGACGACGCCACCGGCCGAGTGTTGTGGAAGCGGAATTTTCAAGCCACCGGGCGGACTGCCACGCATCCCCTCAGCTCGATTGCCGCGCCGACACCCGCCAGCGACGGCCAGTTTATTTATTGCTTGTTTGCCAGCAACGATTTGATCTGCTTGGATCTCGACGGGAACATCTGCTGGATGCGGGCGTTGGGATTGGAGTATCCTTCAGCATTTGACGATCGTGGGCTGGCGTCGTCGCCGATTGTCGTCGAGGGAACGATTGTTGTGCAAATCGCGTGTCAGGGTGATTCGATTGTGTTGGGGATCGATGCGGCCACGGGCGGGGATCGGTGGAAACATCCGTTGGCTCAAGCCACTGCCTGGACATCGCCAGCGTCTCTTGGTTTAGGGGGGATCGAGTACGTGATCGTTCAATCTTCAGACCAACTGCAGATCGTGGAACCCGTCAGCGGTCGTATTGAGACGTCATATCGTACGGCCGGGAGCTTGATCCCATCCCCGTGTGCGGATGGGTCACGTGTCTTGGTTCCAACAGCGGGGCAACTGGCCTGTTTGGAGTTTGCTCCGGGAGGAAGCCAACCGACGACCGTCTGGCAAGAGCAACGGTTGGGGCCATCGTCGGGGAGTCCCGTCGTGGCGGACGGCCGTGTCTATGTCGTGCGCGGATCGAACGTGCTGAATTGCGGCAGCGCCGTGGATGGGTCGACGTTGTGGCAATTGCGACTGAAGGGCTCGCGGATGTGGGCGACTCCGCTGTTGGTGGGTCACTATTTGTACCTGGTCAGCGTCGAAGGATTGGTACAAGTGGTCGATGTCAGCGGTGACAAAGGGGCTTTAATTGCGGAAAACGATCTGGCGGAAGAGACCTTGGGTTCGCCAGCTTATGCCAACGGCAGTTTGTACTGGCGTACGGTAGGTGCCGTGGTAAAGGTGACAGTGCCCCCAGGATAGACGGGTCGGAGCTAGATGGGGGTCGTGAGTCTTTTTCAGGCCGGGCAAGTACTGCTCTGGACCTGACAAAGACTCCCGACCCCCTTGCGCTATCAATGTTTGATCTTTTCCCAGTAGTGTTCGAACGCACCGTCTTTGAAAAAGTCCGGGCTGTTGTCAATGTCATGGCATTCCATGCAATGCCGGGTTCGAGCTTGTTCGAGAGTTAATCGCATCGCCTCTTGCAGCTTGACCATTTGTTCCGGAGTTGCATCGACGTCTCCTTTTTCTGCAGCGACATGGGCCGACCCCGGACCGTGGCAGTTTTCGCAACCATTGCCGTGCAGGCGTCGGTTAGCCTCATCCATGTAGCCTGTTTCATACGGGTAATACTGTTGCGGGTTCCAACCCGTCACATGACAGCTCAAGCATTCCGGGTCGTAATGTCGTTGAACCCAAGTCCGTTCTCCGGGGTCGGTCAGGTCCAGTGTGGCGCGGAAATGCGGGCCCCCTTGGCCATCGATCCCGCGCCGCCAAATGTCGTATTCGTCTTCGTGGCATTCGCGGCACGCCACCGAGCCGACAAACGTATTTCCTGACGGATGTTTGCGGGGTGTGATGTCTTCGAACTTGTATCTGGCCGGGTCGAGGTACATGGCTTTGAGCCGATCCTGATATCGTTTAAAAATCACCTTGACTTCTTCGGAATCCTCGAACCGCGCGTCCATCGGGACTCGTTCGTACACAATTCGGCGCTGCGGTTGTTTGTACAACCCGACCAGGCCCACATGCATTCCTTTGGCGCCGACCTGAATCAGGTGCGTGGTATGGTTGCCGACGGCAATCAGTTCCGGTTGGTACGTCGGATCGCCTGCCCCTCCGGCCATCACCATCACGTCAAACACGGGGAATTTGCGAGCCAGCGCTTCGCATTCTTCGATCGAACCGTGGACCACCAGAACCAGGAAATCGCATCGAGCGCGTTGCATTGCAGGGATCACATTTGCGACGCCCTGAGCTAAAGGAATCGTCGAGATATCGCTGTCCTTAATATCATTGAGAAATTCATCGGCAATGGCAGTCGTCATGCCAACGCGGACCGCGCCGCGCTCGACGATCTGGAACTTGTTGGTAAATGAATCATCCAGGATGGCCACGTTGCATGATACAAAGGGATTAAAGTCAGAGGCGGCACCTTGCCTTAGCGACTTGTTGTTTTCAAGCCGCTGAACCAAATCGATCGCTGGAACCTTGAGTTCCAGTGGGCCAATCCCTACCATGTCGTACTGCATGATCCGACACAGAGTCTCCAGAGTCGTTTCCAGTTTGACCAACGCTTGGACGCCGATTCGCCGTTCATGGTCTCCGGCATCGATACTGATCAATTCCCAACCGCGCTGCAGCAATTTCTTCTGGGCGGAGTGGCGGCGCATCAGTCCGCCTTTTTGATTTTCCAATCCCGTGCATCCACAGGGTTCGATATACCCCGTCAAACTACCGGAAACAAGCAACGTCACATCCGGTTTCTGCCACTCTTTGACCAGGTCTGACGCCGGCGGAAATGTGGGGCGCACCTGATCGTCATCCTGTGCTGTTCCAGCTGCATTTCCAGGATGAATCGATGCCTTGACGAACCCGTTCACGGAGTTACGGTTTAATTTCCAGGCAATTCCAAAGGCCGCCAGCAGAGCCGCTGACAAATAGACTAGCGGAAGAATCGCACCGATTCCCGACCGCGATTTCGCTTGAACGTGTCCGGTGAACATAAAACTTCACTCCATTTCTTGTCCCCGAACTGCTGCGGTGTAACCCGCGAGCACCCAGGGATCATTCTTCAGCGATTGATCGACAGGAAAACAGTCCCGTCAAATTTGAATCCGTGACCGCTTTCATACAACTATAAACCGATCCCAATTCTAACCCGGCACGATTGCAAGGGATGACTCGCTTGCGACTCTGGCTCGTATCTCTGGTTCCGGATCGTCTCCTATTGTAAGGAACTGTCAACACAAAGTGAAAGAGCAACTGTCAGTTCTCACCGCGATCATGGCAAACGTGAAATCGACAGTTTGACAGGCCAGGGGACCAAATCACGTTGCTGGAGGTCGATGGTCAACGTCACTTCTTCCACATCGGGGACCGCCTCCGGATGAAGCTGGACCTTCACGCGACGACCCTGCGTCGCCCCCGGATACTTTTTTGCCAATTCTGATTCCTCGATAGGTTCCAACGCAACATCAAACCAATCCGGGGCGCCCGTGACTTGCAAGCGGCTCAAGTCTTCTCCGCGCCAGGCGCAGACATCAATCAGCATTGGCGCTGGCTCTGCGCCCGAAACCTCGAAATGCAGTTGCTGTGGAGCAACCAACACACCGGCCTGCACTTGTCCGGTGACGGTTAACGTCAACGTCCGATCCGTCTGGCTGGTCGGCAACACAATCACTTTGCGGTAAGGTTCTTCGACCTGAGTTGGCGAACAGGAAATTAAGATTGGATAGGTGCTTCTCGGTCCGATGCGTTGTATTTCTTGAGGGGCAAAATCCAATTGAATCGATGCCGGCGGGGTGCCCGCTAACCAGAAGCTGCCGACCTCGTGCCCGACGTTTTCAATGAGGATTTCGTGTTGGTAGCGGTGTCCCGTGTAAATGACTCCCAGGTCAATCAAGGAGCCACTTTTTAAATAAAGTTTCGCGTTTTGACCAGGTTGTGACGAGCCGGTTGCCGCCCATTGCCCATCATAAAATCCCTCGCGAACCTGAGACGTGTTAAAACGGAAAAATGCCCACCCAGCGGTGACTCCGGCAACACACGCAATCCCCGCAGTCACAATCACCTTCCACATGCTTCCAACCACTCATTCAATCGATTTGCGTCACGAATTATCCAGATAGGGCGTTATTGTAAGCCATTCCGGCACCCAAGTTCAGGCCTATCGGCGGGGCAGGGATCGCCGCCACGTCAGCCTTCCCCTAATTGTTTTTTCCAAAAAAGAGGAAAATGGTTAAAAAAAACATGGGAAAAAGGGCGGTGGGTGTGCGGGGAGGGGCGACCGGAAAGGGGCCCAC
>DAOLCX010000311.1:0-4333 GCA_035327685.1 Pirellulaceae bacterium
AGCAATGGAGTATTGACGTCAAATCCGACGCCGAACGTGAAGACGCGGCGGTGGTGCGGGTTTTCCTTCTCCGCCACGGCTCGAATCGCCAACTCCGACGTCTGGCCCACAGTAGCCAGCCCATCGGTCAAGAACAAAACAATCGGCAAGCACTTCTCGGTTACCGGCGATTTCAGTGCGGTCAACAGGGCATCGTGCAGATTTGTACCACTATCGGCGCGAATGGAATCGATGAACAATTTAGCTTGTTCCAGAGTCTCGGCCGATTTGATAACCGGCGTTGCCGAAAACGATTCAATCTGATCGTTGAACGTGATGATGTTAAAGGCTTCACCCATTTCCAGTCCGGACAGGACCTGCCAGGCGGCCTGTCGAGCTTGTTCGATTTTTTCACCTTGCATACTCCCCGAGCGATCCAACACCAGCGTGATTTCCCGGCGGATTTTGGGCGCATCGGCTGCCGCCCGGTTTTCTTCCTGGCCTAACCCCGCCAATAGCAAGAAATAACCCCCGTTGCCGTCAGGGCTGGGATAGGTCATCAGGGAAGCCGACAGCGGAGCCGTCTTTTGCAAATAGGAAAAGCGAAAAGCCCCAGGGTTGGCTTGGGCCCGTTCCGGAATCGACAAGGTTGCTTCTTTTGTGTTCACCATCCGGACGGCGATTTCATGACTGGGCGAATAAACCGTAGCGATATCTTTCGTTGACCTGAGGCGCGCTGTGACCGACCAGGGGACGCTGGTCGTCAGCGATTGACTGCGCGGCAATAGATAATCGATCCGGTCATGATCATTGGGGAGCAATTGTTCCATCACCAGGCGGACTTTCTGTTCGCCTTCAGCCGGAACAGGAAACACGCTGGTGCGAATCAGGTCGTATCCCGCAAACTCCAACAAAGCCGGATCGCGCAGTTTGGCCACAATCGCATCGAACGTTGCTCGCGCCAGATCGCGCTCCAGCAGTTCAGTTTTTGGTTCTTGACCGGCGCCATCAAACGTGAATCCGCGGACAACGGTCCCTCTCGGAACCGGAACCACGAATTCGGCCATCTGCTGAGACTTGGAGCTATTCTGGATGGTGAACAACAGGATCGTCGTTGCCATCTGGTCGCGAATATCAATGTCGGCGGTGACCTGAGTCAGCGTCAGGGGGGATCTCAGCGTTTGAGTGGGGCGCCAACATTGCGGTACGATCACCTGCCCGCCCCATGGTCGCACGCCTCTCACATCCTGGGGCCAGGCAGTTCCGGATGCCATGACCCAGGCGACGAACAGACACCAGGTTCCATAAAGTATCCATGATTTGCGATGCATGATGGCGATCCTCATATTATTAACCGTTGATTGACCAAACTGATCGGATGGGCCGAATGGAGTAGTTGGCGGTCATCCGATTTCCGTGGTTTATCATACGGGTGAATTCTCTGGGCGCGCGCAACTGGTTTGTAACGAACGGTTTGATCGCGGAATTCCACGTCTTAAC
Organism: Pirellulaceae bacterium; assembly: GCA_035327685.1. GTDB lineage: Bacteria > Planctomycetota > Planctomycetia > Pirellulales > Pirellulaceae > BJ22. The sequence continues at coordinate 1,480 of DAOLCX010000311.1, forward strand.
AAGACTCGCGGTTCGACGATTGATTCCCAACGGTCGGGTCGGTAATAATTGGGATGTCAGCGAAATCTCCACTCGAGTAATGAAGTATGGGACAGACAGATCGAAGATCGGCCTGCGGATGGTGCATGGCCTTATGGGGCGCCACGGCATTTTGGATGGTGGCTATCTCCAACGTTCGCGGTGAGGAACCGGCGGAAGCCTTCCTGCAAGCACTCCGCGAACGGGGACACTATGATCTGGCTGAAGCCTATCTGGATCAGATGCAAACCAGCCCATTGGTGACCGAATCCTTTCGCAAGACCATTCCCTTCGAACGGGCCGTCACCATTATCCAGAGTACCTCCCGACTTCGCGACATCAACCAATGGGAGGCGCGACTTTCGGAAGCGGAGCAGTTGCTGCAACAATTCAGTGGTCTGGCGGATACACCTGCCACCAAGGCGAAGGCTCTGGAGTCGTTAGCCGAGTTGCGATTCCGCCAAGCGCGCGTGTTTTTGGTCCGCGCCGAGAACGATCGACTGACTGCCGAGGAGCGCAACGGGCATTTGGCTCGCGCGCGAACATTGATGACCGAGAGTATTTCCGGATTTGATCAGGCCCGCGAACACCTGAAAGGGATCATCGAACAATTGACGGCGGCTGGGGACACGTCGGCAGAAGCCCGGCGGCAATTGGAACCGATGCGGATGACTTTTCTGCAAGTCCGATTACGGGCACCGATGGTTCGCGAGCAACTGGCGGATAGTTACCCTGCGGATGCGTTGGAGCGCCGAGATGCCTTGCAAGCGGCACTGACCGAGTATCTTTATCTGTGGGAAAACTACCACCGCTATGCCGCCGGGGTGGATGCGGCGTTGTACGCCGCCCGCTGCCGTATGAAATTGGGACTATTCGATGAAGCGCTCGGCATTTTGGAGGAGATGTTCCAGCAGCGCGATACGGCCGCACTCCGACCGGTCAAGCGGGAAGCGGCGCTGATCGCTATTGACTGCTGGCGGCAGAAGTCGCCCTATCCAGCTTCGGCAGTTGTCGAGCGATTGGAGCCGTTGGTTGCCACGTTGTCGCGAGCCGAGGGGAACCAACCAGCCTGGCAAAGAATTCAGTTGGAGTTGGCCAACGCTTATGATCAAAAGAGCCGTCAGATGCAGCAGCAAGGGCAGGGGACTCCCAGTGAAATCTCGGCCGTCAAGCGCCGCGCTGTGACGTTGGCTCGGGTGGTAGCGCGCACGCCAGGTCCCCATCGCGACCAGGCCCGCGAGTTGCTTACTAGCTGGAACGCCAGCCTGACCGAGGAGGCTGATTCCGAGGAACCGATCACCACGTTTGTTGGCGCTCACGACAAATTGGTCGAATTGGTTGTGGAAGCCGAGGCCGTCTATCGCGATCAGTCGTCGTCAGCAGATGGCCAGTCGAGTTCAGAGAACCTGAATGACGCAGTGGACCGTGCGTTGAAGATGGTTCATGAAGCCCTGAGACTGGCGGCGCCGGAGACCGATCGCCGCGATCTGAACCATGTCAGGTTTCTGCAAGCGTACTGTTATTATTTGCTCAAGCGATACTATGAAGTGGCCGTTATCACTCAGTTCATGGTTGATAAGTATTCGGGGATCGAGTATTCGCGGCAAGCGGGCGGATTGCTGGTTGATTGTTTTGTGAGACTGTATGAGCAGGCGGATGACGACAACCGCGCGTTTGCGAAGCAGCGATTAGAGGAGGCAGCTCAGCGGGTTGGGCAGTTGTATCCGGGGAGCCCGGAAGCGGACAATGCTCTGGGCATTTTGGCGCGATTGGCGATCCAAAACCGTGATTTGGAAACAGCGGTTGCCTGGATGAAGCAGATGAGCCCTACAGGCGGAGGCAAGGCCCAGGTGGCATTGCAATTGAGCCAACAATTGTGGTTGGAATACCGGGCCACGCGCGGCAAGTTGTCGCCAGACGAATGGGCCTCACGCCGCGAAGAAATGGATGCTCAATTGGCTCAGGCCAAATCGTTGTTGGCGGAGAGCCTGGCGGGAATGACGGCTGCCGATGTGACGTTTGATTCGGCGCTCAGCGCCTTGTTCTTGGCCGCAGCCCATGTGGAGACGGGCGAGTTGGCTGCCGCGGTCGAGCAATTGGAAGAGGCGCCCATTGCTCCTTTGGACTTGATCAAACAGCAGCATCCGGCCATTTTTGATTCACCACGCCGGGACAGTTTTTTGCGCGAATCGTATCGGACTGCTTTGAATATCTATTTGGCCAACCTGCGCACGGGGACTCAACAGCAGACTTGGTTGGCTAAATCAGAGGCAGTGTTGGAAGCCTTGCGGCAACACTTGACGACGCAGACTGGAATCGATGTGAATCGTGAAATGGCTGCGATTTACGGTTTGTTGGCAGTAGAACTAAAGCAACAGTTCGCCGGACTGGCCCGACCGGCGGAACGCGAAAATCTAGCCGGCAATCTGGCTCAGTTTTTGGGGAACCTGGAACGGCAAGCTTCCGATGCGCGGACCTTGATGTGGGTGGGGGTGACGTTGTTGGAAACGGCTCAGATGTTGTCCGTGGAAAATAATGAAGCGGATCGAGGTTCGACCGCCAACCGGATCTTTCGGCAGGCGTACGAGGCTTTGGGTCGCGCGGAGCAGGTGGGTTTTTCCGGCGATCCCCAGCGAGAGTCGAGAGAATTGGAGTTGCAGCGAGCGAAAGCGTTAACGCTGCGCGGGATGGGCGAATTCGAGCAGGCGGTTCAAGTCTTCGCTTCTGTGCTGGAGAAGAAGCCTGCTGTGGTGCCCATTCAATTGGAAGCGGCCCACACGCTAAAACAATGGGCTGCCCCCACGCGCCACGCAAATACTTACAGTTTGGGCATGAT
>DAOLCX010000312.1:0-4326 GCA_035327685.1 Pirellulaceae bacterium
CGTCGGTGGTGAACATGATCGACGTCTTGTCGTCCCCTGATGGTTTAGTCTCGCTGCTCGTCAAGATCAAAAACCGCGTGACGTTCCCCTGCCGATCCTCAATGTTCTCAAACAGACAATGGACATCGTACAGTTCGCCGGCCAGCGATGAGCCGATCGCCGCACTGCCGCAGTTCGGGTCGCGATCGAGATCGCCACGCACCCGCTTGACCGCCAGCGCCGTACTATCGACCGGAATCCGGTCGACTTGAGGATACTGAGTCGATAACCAGTTCCGGCATTGCGTGAACGCTTCCGCCTTGGAGTAGATGCGGCGGACGTCGTGCGGCGCGCTGTTGGTCAACAAGCTGAAATGGACGGCCAGTTGGACTTCTCCGTAAATTTTGATTTGGCGATGGTAGGCCAGAAAGGCGTCGAGCGTCTCGACGATCCCGCCACCGGTGCTGTTTTCGATCGGCACTAACCCATAATCGACGTGGCCGCGCGCCACTTCTTCAAACACCCCTTCGATCGCCCGCAAATCCTCGTACTCGACGCTCGATCCGAAATGGCGCTTGGCGGCCAAATGGCTGTACGTTCCGACGGGGCCCAGATAGCCGATCCGCAGCGGCTGTTCCAAGGCAAAACTGCCGCTCATGATCTCGCGGAAAACGGCCTCCAACGTCCGGGGAGGCATTGGTCCACGGTGTCCTTCGACGATCCGTTTCAAAACCTCGCTTTCGCGATGCGGCGCGTAAACGGGAATCCCCAGTTCACGCTTGATCTGACCCACCTCCACCGCGCAGTCAGCCCGCTCGTGCAGCAGCGCGATCAGCCGTTCGTCGATGGCGTCGATGCGCTGCCGCAGTTCGGCTAGTGGGTCCGACGGGTCGGTCATCGAGCTATTCCTCGGGAATGGTCGGCTGTAAGCCGAGATGTTTGACCAAGAATGCCCATTGGTCGGCGGTCTCTTCGATGACTTTGGCCGTCGGTTTTCCCGCACCGTGCCCGGCGCGGGTCTCGATGCGGATCAACACGGGCTGCGACCCGGCATGTGCCGCTTGTAGCCGAGCGGCAAACTTGAAGCTGTGCCCCGGCACCACCCGGTCGTCCGTGTCGGCGGTGGTAACCAATGTGGCCGGATAGGCCACACCGTCCCGCAAGTTGTGATACGGCGAATACGCGAACAGGGCTTGAAACTCTTCCGCCGACGCTTCGCTGCTGCCGTAGTCATCGACCCAGTACCGGCCGGCAGTAAATTTCTGGAATCGCAACATGTCCATCACGCCGACCGCGGGGAGGCAAGCCCCGAACAAATCCGGTCGCTGCGTCATACATGCGCCGACCAGCAAACCGCCGTTGCTTCCCCCTTGGATTCCGAGATGCGCGGGAGAGGTGTAACCGTTGTCGATCAGCCACTGGGCGGCAGAAATAAAATCGTCGAATACGTTTTGTTTTCGCAACTTGGTCCCCGCCTGATGCCACTCCTTGCCATACTCACCACCGCCGCGCAGGTTCGGCATGGCAAACACGCCCCCCATTTCCATCCACTGCAAACGGGAGACAGAAAACCCGGGCGTCAATGAAATATTGAATCCGCCATAACCATACAACAACGTCGGGTTGCGACCGTTGAGTTCGATCCCACGTTTGTGGGCGATAAACATCGGCACGCGCGTCCCGTCGCGGCTGGTATAAAACACTTGATGCACCTCGTAATCGTCCGGATGGAAGCGGACTTGGGCCTCGCGCAATAACTTGCTAGTCCCCGTTCGCAAGTCGTAGCGGTAAATGCTCGGCGGTCGATTAAAACTGGAAAACGAATAAAACGTCTCGGCGTCACCTCGCTTGCCGCCGAACCCCGAAGCCGTCCCCAAGCCAGGAAATTCCACATCCCGCAAGTGATTTCCGTTGAGGTCATATACTCTCACCAGTGTCACCGCGTCTTTCAAATATTGAGCAAAAATAAGATCGCCGACCATTGAGGAAGAATCGAGCGTCTCCTCGGCTTGCGGGACTATCACCCGCCATTGGCCAGGATCGGATTGGTTGACATCGATGGCCAACACACATTTGTTCGGCGCGTTGACATCGGACTGAAAGTACAGCCAACTCCCTTCGTTCCCCACCAGCGTGTATTCGTGATCAAAGTTGTCGATGAGGACAGTCATATCGCTTTCGGGTACTGATAGATCGCGGTACAGAATTCGGTATCGGTCGTCGGTTCCTTTCCAGGTCGTCAGCACCAGGAACCGGCCATCGTCGGTGACATTCGCGGTAAAGCCCCACTCCGGATGATCGGGGTCTGCATGCACCAGCACGTCATCGGATTGGGAACTTCTCAACGAGTGAAAAAAGACTTTTTGGTTGAGATTCAACCCTTGAAACTCTTCACCGGCTTGCGGCTCGTCGAAGCGGCTGTAGTAAAATCCACTCCCATCGGGCGCCCAGGCAATGCTGGAAAACTTGGTCCAGCGGATTTCGTCGTCGAGCGGTGTCAAGGAATCGGTATCTAAAATCCGCCAGGTGGTCCAATCCGAGCCCGCCTCGGCCACGCCGTACGCCGCATACTTGCCGTCGTCGCTGAAGGACAATCCGGCCAGAGCCACGGTTCCATCCTCGGACCACGCATTGGGATCGAGAAAGACTCGCGCCGGCCCATCGAGCGAATCTTGTTGGTAGATCACGAACTGGTTTTGCAGCCCGTCGTTTTTGGCAAAGTAGTAATGCTGTCCTTCGCGCGAGGGAGCACCGTATTTCTCGAAATCCCACAATTGCGTCAAGCGCCGCTCGATCGCATCGCGGTGAGGGAGCGCCTTGATATATCCAAACGACACTTCGTTTTGTGCTTCGACCCATTGCCGCACGTCGTCGGACTCGCGGACGTCGGTTTCCAGCCAGCGGTACGGATCAGCGACGATCGTCCCAAAATAGTCATCCCGTTGTTCGACACGCCTGGTGTCAGGGTATTGAAAGGTTTGTGCAGTACTCAAGTCCACCGACACTCCACATATAACCCACACGATGATCGCGCTGCGAACAGGGTTCAATTTCAGATCCCGAATCATGGCGATTTACTCTCTCCAGAAATCACGTAATCCACCGGCTGCAAAGACAGTATATCGCAAAAGGGCAAATCGGATCAGGAGGCGTTGCCACGCGCCCAAGTGGTGGGCTACGAATATACAAGTCCGCAGTTGTTCACTGAAATTCCGATGGTTTCCTCTCGCCTGCTGGTGGTGAAGAAACGGTTTGGCGATCGCCTGGTCTTTCAATCAAAAAGCGAGGGTGGCAGAAATTCAAAATAGCCGATCCGGAGTTGCTTGTTCTCTTCGACTAAGACGAACTTGAGGTTCAGGTAGGGCCATTCATCAGAATCATACAGACCATTATCGGGAATGTCACGCGCGCGAACCCGTTCCTCGGAGACTCCCAATTCCTGTGCTATTTTGCGAATCTCGTCGTCCGGGAGTTGAGTATAAAGCTTGGCGCGCACGCTGGCGCGACGAATATCGAACGGTATTTCCTTGGACATGAAGCCAATGTTGAACAGAACGTCCATTCGGTCGCCGCGACCCGCCAGCTCATCGGGGTCGATCGATTGTACGTACAAACCGCTCAGGTCGATGGGAACTCCTAACCGTTGTTCCATGTCGGCCATGTTCTGCAAGAATTGTTCCAGGGTGACATTCACTAGCGGCTGTCTGGCCGAGCGCGGCTGATCATCGTCCAACGGTCCAAACTGCCGAGGGTCGATCGCTTGGAGTGCGTAAGGTGACATCAAATCATAAAATCGACGATAGTCCCGCTTCACCAAGGCTTCCAGGATTGGCCGCGAGGCTTCGATATAGGGACGCTCTCGGGGGTCCTCCATTTCTTCAATCGCTTCGCGGAAGGGATCATGGCCTCGGTTGCGACTTGCCGATGAGTTCCTCAAACATCCGAATGTGCCCACAATCAACATTGTGGCGATAACCCAGACACTGGCCCAGCGACCGGTCTGGAAACAACGTGCAATACGGGGATGGCTTGAACGCTGTGCGCAGCGGTAAACGCCTTGATGGTTCGGCATCTTCATTCGTTTTCCGTTCTAATGCTATGTGACAACCTGTGTTTAGGAATTCGCGAAAAAACAACTTTGGTTGATCGGGACTTCACACGGACTGAAATTCGGCCTGATACCGACAAAAAAGCGGCAATCATGGGCAGCCGAGTTTCTGCCAGTGCTATCCATTTTCCGAAGTTTCTTTTCACGTGGTAACCGTTCACGGTATTGATGGCCAAGCTTGGTACTGGTGCGTTCCGCAAGTCGTCTTGTTTTAGATCGAAACCCTGTGAGTGTCGCGG
>DAOLCX010000313.1:0-4308 GCA_035327685.1 Pirellulaceae bacterium
AGCGGAGGGAACGCCGTCTTCTCCGGTGGAATACCACGCGCGCGGTTGGCCGTCACCCGTGAATGTGGCGATGCACGTGATGCCCAGCGGCCTGTGCGCCTGCCAATTGAAGGACTCGCCCGGGACAATCTTCGCGGTCTCGATATCCAACGCGATGAACTTTCGCTTTGATCCCATCCTCATTATGCTCCTCAGGCCCAACCTCGCCCCGCAGCCACCCCAATCGATGTCTGAGCGCATTGTTTGGAAACTTCATTTATCTGTCAATCGGCAAAGCTGGGAACGGAGCGTCTGGCTGCTGAATCGCGCGCGGATGCCAGCGTGTTGGCTAATAACATGGTCACCGTGAGAGGCCCCACGCCTCCCGGTACGGGCGTGATGGCGGATACGTGGCCGACCAATTCCAAATAGTCAGCATCTCCCACCAGTTTGACTTTCCCTGCTCCCGGTGGCGCAGGAACTCGATTGATTCCAACATCGATCACCACCGCGCCTGGACGGACCATGTCTCGTTTCAAAAACTGGGCCTGACCGATGGCGGCAATTACAATGTCCGCAGACCGAGTGTGTCCAACCAGGTCCTCTGACTGACTGTGCAGCACCGTCACGGTTGCATTAGCCCATTCCGCGCCGAACGGACCATCCTTTTGCACCAACATCATCGCCAGCGGTTTCCCTACAATTTCGCTCCGTCCCAGAATGCAGACGCGCCGCCCCGCGGTACGTATTCCCGAACGGAAAAGAATCTGCAAGACGCCATGCGGCGTACACGGAAGAAATCGCGGTCGCCCCTGTACCATCAACCCGACATTCTCTGGATGGAAGCAGTCGACATCCTTCGCCGGATCAACCGCATCCAGCACTGTGGCGACTGGCAAATGTTTGGGGAGCGGCAACTGGATCAAGATGCCGTGGACCGACGAATCCTCGTTCAGTCGTTGAATGGTGGCCAACAATTCATCTGCCGACGTGTGTTGATCGAGCAACACTAATTCACTATCCATCCCCACTTGTTGGCAACCGCGGCGTTTGTGCTCGACATAGACTTGACTGGCCGGGTCGCCGCCAACCAACACCGCCGCTAATTTGGGGATGGTGCCCGTCTCGTGGCGAAACTTGGCTACTTCCGCCGAGATTTCCGACCGAATTTGCTGAGCGATCTGGACGCCGTTCAAAATTGCCGTTTCCAACTTCACGCTCCTGGGGATGAAGGCTGAGTACCGAGTACCTTCCTCACAACATGCGATTTCTCTGATCTCACCTCGGTTCGCCCACGGCAGCGGCGACCAGATCGTAACCAGCGGAGGCAACGATTTCACAGGCCACCAAGTCACCCACCTCCAAATCGACGTCCGTTTCGGATACGAAAACCAAACTATCGACGTCGGGCGCATCCGCCATCGTACGACCGACCCACACCCCGTCTTGTTCCGGATGAGGTTGGTCGATCAACACATCCACCGTGCGGCCTATTTGCCGCCGATTGTATTCAAACGCGACTTGTTGCTGCACCGCCATCAAACGTTCGCGCCGCGCCTCCATCACTTCGGTACTCACCGGGTCAGGCAACCGCGCACTGGGCGTATCGGCTTCGTACGAATAAGTAAAGACGCCCATCCGTTCAAATCGTTGCTCCTCCACAAATCGCACGAGGTTCTCGAAATGGGCCTCGGTCTCCCCAGGAAAACCCGTAATCATCGTTGTCCGCATTACCAAATTGGGAATCGCATCTCGCATCATTCGGACCAGTCGTTTCGATTCGTCGGCCCCCACGCGGCGGGCCATCCGCCTGAGCATTTCGTCGTCGCCGTGCTGCAACGGCATGTCGATATAAGGCACGATTTTCCGAGCATGGGCGATCGTTTCCAATAACTCCTGATCGATATACATTGGGTAAAAATACATCAGCCGAATCCAGTCCAGCCCATCAACCTGATCCAGTTCGCGGAGGAGTGGAGTCAACCTGGATTCGCCGTACAGGTCGCGCCCATAGTAGGTTGTATCCTGAGCAACGATAATCAATTCTCGGGCGCCGCTGGCAGCCAGTTCCTGGGCTTCTGCCACCACAGCCTCCATTGGTTTCGTAGCATGTTTACCCCGCATTTTCGGAATTGCGCAAAACGTGCAGAGTCGGTCACAGCCTTCCGAGATTTTGAGATAAGCAAAATGGCGCGGCGTGATCCGCAGGCGATCGGTATCGGGTAAAGCGCGAATCGGTGCTGGTTGAAACACGGTCCGCTGTTCAGCCAGGTCGCCCAACATCCGATCCGCGATTTTGGTGATCTGCTCACGGCCAAACACGCCGACCAATGAGTCGATCTCTGGGCGTTCGATGAGCAATTCTTCCTTCTGTCGCTCGGCGAGACAACCGGAAACAATCACGCCTCTCGTCTGGCCTTTCCGTTTCAACTCCAACATCTCGTCGATGGCAGCGAACGATTCTGTGCGCGCCCGTTCGATAAACCCACACGTGTTGACAATCACAAAATCGGATTCGGCTGGATCGGATACCAACTGATATCCATCCAATTTCAGCAGACCCATCATCCGTTCGCTATCGACGGTGTTCTTGGGGCACCCTAAACTGACGAACGCATAGCGGCCCTTGAAATCCGGATCGTCCATCGGTGGTTGGTAACTCTTCGACACGTGCTTCCCGCGAGGTATAAGAATAGTGATGTGTTACTGAGACAAAGCCAGACCCGTGCGCGTGGCCTGCTTGACGGATCTCGCGCGCACGATATTGCCGTGGAACTGCGCGCCGTCACTGCGCCCCAGGATTTCCAAAGCCGCCGGATAATCGCGCACTGATTCGCGGGCTCGGGCCAAGGCATATTGAATCCCGGTTTGCCAGGTTTCCATGTCAACTTGTTGATTGATCCGTCCTAACCAGTTTTCGGCAGTCCCCCAGTTGTTGTTGTCGAACAACGCTTGCGACAAGAACAACCCCGCATCGCGGCGCACAATTCTCATGCTTTGTTGCGTTGAACGAAGAGTCGCTTCAAACTCCGCCCGCGATTGTTGTTTTTGCAAAATCCCCAATCGCCGCATTAGCGTTTCATTCAACCCCAAGCTGTCAATCATCTCGTCCGTGTAAATCAGGTTGTAAAAATACTCGATGGCACTTAACCGGCGGCCGTCGCGATCCACTTCAAATCGGCCGATGGCCATCAAGTGCCGCGCGGTTCGATACATGTTAAACGTATCGATGTAGTATTCCTGTTCGAAGTACCATGCCAGCCTTTGCCCGAGTTCGTCATCGTAGGCCGATCGCGACAACGCTGACCGCACCGCGTGACGGAACGCGTGCGTCCGAAACTCCCAGTCCATCAAGGTGGGCTCCACGCCTAACAACTCGCGGCAGCGCTCCACGGCTCGAGTGTGTCCCGTCGTCAACTTCAACTTCATGTCGCCAACCAAACGGTCTTCCAAATAACGCATGCGATGCGATTCCGACTCAGGTGTCACCCACACGCCGGCCTGGATGCCAGACAACTCCTCAGGGCGCACCCAATATTTGACGTCGGATCGAGTCGTTTCTTCCAATGACAAGTCAAGCCCCGTCAACAGATCGGAATGTTCTTTGACTTCCTCCCAGGTGGCAATCGAGCCTAATGTCCTGCCTGGCAACGGCAACCCCAATCGCGTGTCAAAGAGATACACCTGATTGCCAATCATCACACCCACTGCCCAAGGCCGATCGCCTATCGACAACAACACAGCCGGCAAGTCCTGCTGATCGCAAAGTGCCAAAAACAACTTGGCGCGCTCGACATAATCGCCGCGCCCATACAGCAAAACCTGCCCCACCAGTCGCCGATACCCCAAACCCAATATGCCCGACCAGGCGGGATCGCTATGCGATTCCTCTGACAGTCGCGTCGATTCCCATTCATCCGGTGGAATGATCGACGGCTCGTCGAGCTGAATATTCCGAACGCACCAGTCGAACATTTGGAATGCGGCGGTCAAGCGCGCGGCATCGTCAGAAGACAACTCTGGGTGTAACGCCCGAAACAAACCGGATAACGTGCTCTCATTTTCAAGGTCGTCGCTCACAGTGCGAGCCACCTCGCGATAATACCCGTACGGCACAACCTGATTCGAAGCGCAAACTCGAGCGGCCAATGCCCCTAACTGATGTTGCGTGCGCAAGTAGTTAGGATCGGTGGCGACAAAACTCAACTCGGACGCTCGCGCCACGGCGGGAATGGACTGAAAACGCTCGACAAGCGATTCCACTTCGGACGACCGTTGCCACTGGCTGGCCTCAGCGCGAACCAATTGACTCGATTCGACCGAGCGCTG
>DAOLCX010000314.1:0-4300 GCA_035327685.1 Pirellulaceae bacterium
AATTCAAGTCTGCGAACTGTTGTCGCTCGTTTTCTGTCAAGTCAATCACGTCATCGTAAAAGCCGGGGACTTGAATCCGGCCCCTGGAATCAATCATGCCACCCAACATCTGACACAACGCGATGCCCGGATTCATCACCGAGCCCCCAAAATTCCCACTGTGCAAGTCCTGAGATGGACCCGTCAGCCGCAATTCAAAATACATGATCCCCCGCAGGCCGTAGGTAATCGCTGGCTGGCCAGGACCGTATTGGGCACAATCGCTGATCACTGCGATATCGGCTTTGATTCGGTCCAGTGCGGGCACTCCATTGTCCAATTTGCCGTTGAGGAATTCGCTCAGTCCCAACCCGCCGCATTCCTCTTCGCCTTCGATCAAGAACTTCAACTGAACAGGCAATTTTTGTCCTGTCTTGATCCAGGCTTCGGTGCTGAACACATGTGTGATCATCTGGCCTTTGTCATCCGTTGCGCCGCGGGCATAGACATTGCCATCGCGAATACTGGGTTCAAAGGGGGGAGTGATCCATTCATTCAGCGGGTCCGGCGGCTGCACATCATAATGGCCGTAAACCAATACCACGGGGGCACCGGGAACTGCGGGTGTTTCCGCATACACCAATGGATGTCCGCTGGTTTCAATCCTTTCGGCAGTCAACCCCATCGAGGTAAACCGTTTCAGCAACCAGTCCGCGGCCCGTTCCACTTCTGGCTTATACTTGGGGTCGGTGCTGACGCTGGCCATCCGCAGCCATTCGCAGAGATCATCTACAAACCGCTGGCGATTGGATTCGATGTACTGTTCTATTTTTCCCATCTCGGAAACTCCCCCCATTTCATTGTCAAAAACCGCAATCTGACCCGCCCGCGCGTCGAGTATCGAACGTCAATTGCTTGCGTCGTTGACAAAAATTGCTATTCTTGAGCCCGGTACATGACTAAAATGAATTATTCGGTAATTGTCTGGCGGCACCGCACGGGAGACAATATAGCCGCCAAGTCCACAGCTTGCCAGGGTTTACATTGATTCAGGGGTATGCGAACGATGACTGACCAAGGAACCAATGTGGCCGAACCTCAAGTGAAAACGCGGAAACGCAAGAAACAAAAACCGGTCGCCAGGCGCCAACCGCGGTACCATGTGATTCTATGGGATGACGACGACCATTCTTACGAATATGTCACCCTGATGATGAGGCAACTATTCGGACACAGCCTGGAGATGGGCTGGAAAATTGCGAGAACGGTCGATACGTCGGGCCGCGCTATTTGTCTGACCACCACCAGGGAACATGCCGAATTGAAACGCGACCAAATTCATGCGTTTGGACCCGACGCCTTGATTGAGCGCTGTCAAGGATCGATGAAAGCTACGATCGAGCCGGAGAGCGACGGCGAGTGACAGCCTCCCTGAAGACGTTGACGCTCGGTTGCAAAGTCAATCAGTACGAAACGCAGTACGTTCGAGAAGGACTGCTGTCCGCCGGTTTCCACGATGCCGCGGAAACCGAACCCGCCGATTTGTGTGTGATCAACACATGTACGGTCACTGCCGAAGGTGACGCCAAGAGTCGCCAGGCCATCCGCCGATTGCATCGAGAAAACCCTCACGCGCGGATTGTCGTGATGGGTTGTTATGCCACGCGGGCACCAGACGAAGTTGCCGTACTTCCGGGCGTCGCCGAAGTCGTCACGGACAAACGAGAGTTGCCGGACTTGCTCGGACGCTATGGCGTGGTCGACCTCCCCACCGGAATTTCCGGTTTGACAGGTAGGAGCCGCGCGTATGTCAAAGTCCAGGACGGTTGTTTGCTGCGCTGCAGTTATTGCATCATTCCGACAGTCCGTCCGCAGATGGCCAGTCGTCCCCAAGCTGACATCATGGCTGAAGTCGAACGTCTGCTCATGCGAGGTTATCGCGAAATCGTGCTGACCGGGATCCACCTTGGTCATTACGGTGTCGATTTCAACTCAGGGCGATCGCGCGGAGAGTGGACCCGCTTGGCGACGTTGCTCAAGACGTTGTGTGGTCTGGCGCCGGACCATCGCTTTCGGATTCGTCTATCGAGTATCGAAGCCACGGAAGTGACGCGGCAACTGCTGGAAACGATGCAAGATCATGCCCCGCGCGTTTGTCGGCACTTGCATGTTTGTTTGCAAAGTGGCAGCGATCGAGTATTGCGACGCATGAGACGGCGTTGGAATGTCAAACGGATTGTCGATCGCGTCCGCTTGGCACAAGACCATCTGCCGGGACTGGCGGTCACCACCGATGTGATTGTCGGTTTCCCCGGTGAAACGGAAGAGGATTTTCAGCAGACTCTGGAAGTGTGCCGCACGATTGGATTCTCAAAAATCCACATTTTTCCGTTCAGCCCGCGGCGAGGTACCGATGCTGCGACTTATCCTGACCAGATTTCCGCGAAAACCAAACAGGAACGGGTTGCCAGATTGACTGCCTTGGAAGCTGAACTGCGGGGGCGATTTTTGCAATCGTTGGTGGGCCAACATGTGGAGATCTTAATCGAACGCCAAGAGCCTCATTGGATCATGGGGACGACCTGCCGTTTTGCTCCTTGCCGCACAGTGGTCACCTCAGATACGCCAACGATGAAGCCCGGAGATCTAATCCGTTGCCGGGTCATCGGTCACGATGGCCAGGCCTTCAGCGGCGCAATCGACTGACCTTGAGGTGGTGCTGCGGATCAAATTGTGCCGCCTCGCGCCACGGACCAGAACCATTCTTGGTCTTGAATACCGTGAACGGTTACCATAAAGACAGGAGGCTTGAGATGCAGCGTGGTTGTATGTTCGGCGCGATCCAATTAAGGTTGACTGTGACGAGTTGGCCGTTTCTCAGGACAGAGGGGAGACAAGCATCGTGGATTTTCAATTGACGGACGATCAGCGCGCCTGGCAATCCAAAATTCTTGCGTTGGCTGAGTCCGAACTGAATGCCGGGCTGAATGAACGCGAAGCCCAATCGATCTTCAATTTCGCGGGTTGGCGCCGGTGCGCTGAGATCGGCATTCACGGGTTGCCGATTCCCCGCGAATACGGCGGCCAAGGGGCCGATCCGGTGACCACCGCCCTGGCTTTGGAAAGTTTGGGATACGGCTCGCACGATAACGGATTAAACTTCGCAATCAATGCTCATATGTGGACAGTTGAAATCCCGTTGTTAGAGTTCGGCACAGAAGCACAGCGCCAACAGTGGTTGCCGGGACTCTGTTCGGGTCAATGGATCGGGGCGAATGCAGTTTCGGAACCTGAAGCGGGATCAGACGTATTCAGTATGCAGATGCGGGCGGAGAAGCGAGACGGGCATTATGTCTTGAATGGCCACAAGACATACATCACCAGCGGCCCCATTGCCGATTTGTTTGTCGTGTTTGCTGTGACCGATCCTTCGCGGGGCAAACATGGGATCACGGCTTTTCTCGTCGAGGGTCATCGACCCGGTTTACATGTCATTCGCCGCATCGACAAGATGGGCATGAACACGGCGCAAATGGGAGAGATCAAATTTGAAGATTGCGAGGTCCCGGAATCGCACCGGTTGGGGAAAGAAGGTGCGGGTGCCATGCTGTTCACGCATTCGATGACTTGGGAGCGCTCGATGATTCTTGCTCCAGCCGTCGGGGCCATGCGGCGGATCGTGGAAACCTGTGTGAAATTCGCCCGCAGTCGGCGCCAATTTGGCGAACCGATCGGCCGATTCCAATTGGTCGCCAGCAAAATCGTCGATATGAAGCTGCGATTGGAGACGGCCCGGCAGATGCTCTACTCGACCGCCTGGCACCGCAGTCAGGGGAGCAGCGTGTTCATGGAAGCCGCATTAACAAAACTACACATCAGCGAAAGTTGGGTGCAAACGTGCCTCGATGCCGTGCAAGTCCACGGGGCCGCAGGATATCTGAAGGACCTGACGCTGGAGCGCGAATTGCGAGACTCCATCGGTAGTCGCATTTATTCGGGCACTTCCGAGATTCAAAAAGTTATCATTGCCTCGCTTTTGGGATTATAATCGAAGGGGTCTGCTCAGGGGTCCGCCGTACCTCGCTCGCAAGGCGCGGCCGAACGCTGCCGGACGTATTAACCAAACGAAAACCTCGCGAAAAGGAATGTTGGTTACCGACGCCGATGAACAGCACTACGGAATCATCACGGGAGCGCGGCGAAGCTCTATCGGACGCCGGCTGGCTGCGGGACTGGGCCGCGCGCGAATTGGCCTGGTCCCGACTCCTGCGTTTGGGCATGGTCACCTTGCAATTTGTGCTGCTGACCGCCGTGATTCGCT
>DAOLCX010000315.1:0-4293 GCA_035327685.1 Pirellulaceae bacterium
TTCAGTTTAACCGATTTGGTACGCTTTTTACCAGAGATTTGATGCGCCGGCCCTGCCGTGTTCGGCATGACCTCTGAGAATGTACTGTCTGTTGAGCTGACTGCGCTGGCCATTATGCGCGGCTCGTCATGCAACCGTCACTCCAACCGCTTGCTCACCGACCTGGCCGGAGTCATCAAGGAGAACTTCGATTTGGCCAAACCAAACGCTTCGGCGAAAAACTAGCGGGTTGCATAGGGCAAACAACGCGAATGAGCCAACACCTCTGGGCTGGCTCGATTCTTGTGGTGGGGAAGAAGAGAGCTGACGCTGCCGGATTGCAATTTGTCTTGGAAATGCTGGGGCAAACGGGTTTTGTCAGGCTAGCGAAAGCTCCGTTCCAGTTTTTGCCCCGCTCCACGCAAGTCCGCTGCACGCCAGCGTCTCGCCACGTGCTCAATTCACTGCAAGCGGCGGGCCGACGATCGTCATATTGTGTTTACTGAAAGCTTCGACGATCTCTTCTTCCGATGGTACGGTTGACAACAATGTCGTGTCGCGAATAAAGGTTTCGAAGGAGCCGACGGGACTCACCGTTGTGATGATCGTGCCGGGCATATCGCCGACGTGTGCCCAAGCGTGGGGGACGGCGCGCGGAGCAAACAAGGAATCGCCGGTATGCATCGTGAATCGTTCATCGCCAATCTCCGCCACGAATTCGCCGGCGACAACGTAGAACCACTCATCTTGATCGTGGTGAACATGTCGCGGCGGACCACCCTTGGCAGTCATGTTGCGATGCATGAACACCAATAGTTCGCCGCCAGTATCGTCGCCGGACAGTTTGATTTCCAATGGAATCAAACCCCAAATCATGGCGTTGTTCGTCTTGAACCGATCGCATCCGTGAGCAATCGAAATGGGGCGAGTGGATCGTTTACCTGTCATTCAATCTCCTTGTTTACAAGCTGTCAGAGTTGACATAGTACTCTCTTGGTTCGATCCTGAGAAGGGTTCAAAGTTGGTCGGCAATCACGGAATGGTCGCGACGCAACGGTTACTGATTTAGAAAACCAAGCAAAGCCAAAAGCATGGGATCTCACGGGTTGCCTTGTGCACTTCATGTGTAACGCGATGGGTAACGCGAATGGCTGGCAACGAAACGGTGCACCGACTCCGGGTCTTCAGTCGCAGTTCGCCAATACGCCGCGACCGATATTGCCTTCCAGCATGCGCAAACCTTGGGCAGAATCCGCCAGAAAGAAAAATCCATGAGGAGCAATCCTTGTGAACAGGAATTTCACTGGAGCGCGGAACAGCTAATCCGTGCCAATCATCCTCGCTACCTTTCTGTGTACGCTTCAGCGTTGAACTTCGGCAGCGTTGAACTTTGGGGCTTCCTTAGTGGAAGCTTGCCTTGTAGCCATACTGCAAAACTCGATGCAGGGCCTCGAGCTAAGAGTTAACCTGGCGAGATTCGCCCCCTCTCGCCTTCAAGCCATTTCCAGTCCGCACGTTCACCGCTTAGTTATCTGGCATTTTGTTGGGGTTACCAAACTCGCCAATGATCTACATGCTCTGCGCTAGCATCAAGGCCAACGATGTCACCCAGTGTATAAATGATCTCGCATAAAAGTACGCGTTCGTCAGCATCTATTCCGCCATCAATATCTTCATTTTCATCGAACTTGTTGGACAGCACGTTTAACGACTCGACACACCGCTGTACCACAGCCAGCTTCGCAGATTCTGCAGCGTCAACCGGTAACGCAATGAGGCCAATACGCAATTTCTCAAGTTCCGTTCCCAAGAACGGTTGTACTTCCTCGTAGCAGTCTGCGAGTTGTGATTTGATGTCGATGGCTTTGAGCTCGCCAGACTTTATCATTAGAGTTCTCTAGTTCAAGCGTTCGTCACGAGCAGCCAGATAACGACCAGCATCAGCGGGCCGGCGTTGGAGGTTTGCCATTTCGTACTGGGTTGGCCGCTGGCTCGGGTGAATGCGATTGTTCGGGCTCGTGGTCGTCAGCGGGGCTTTCTGCCAACACCTCGCTGAACAAATCGCGCCAGACAAGGTGAAACGAAATTAGCCCTAACGGAATCTCGCCGACGTCTTTTGCATTGACAGTATAGGCAGAACTCTGGATGCCAATGAGGCGCCCGTCTTTCAGCAATCCGCCGCCGCTGGAACCCACCCGATAATAGCCCTCACCCAGGTATTGCAAACCGCTTGATGTTTCCGCGACACCGACAACCTTGATGGGACTGATGAGAAAGGTTGGTTCGGCAGGCTGATGTGGGAAGTTGTAATGGCACAGGTGCAATGTCTCTCCCAGTTCGATCTTGGGCTTTTGCCGAGAATAAAAGTCCATGCTGGTCAGCTCGCCCTGAGCTTTCAACTGAAAGACTGCCAGATCGGCCTCGTTGAAAAACCGTGATTCTCCCTTCCTGATCAGCGTGGCGTCGTAGAGATATTCGCGAAACTCGACTCCTTCCCGATCTGCAAAGATGGCCTTGTGAAGGTGTACGAAACCGCCAGGAAAGTTGTCGCCCCGACCTCGCAGACAGACACGAAACTGATCGGCAAAACCGTTGTCGGCGGAAATGAACGTCACATGTCCAGCTGTTAAAACATGGCCCCTCGGACTGATCACAACTCCTTGACCCCGGCTCACCGCATTTTCGACAGTGGCTTCGACCAGGACGAAAGGCTTTGGATTCAACGTGGCCAGCCGTTGGATGTCATCGAGAGAATTTTGAGCGGCACCCCTTATCGGCCACAGCAATGAGAAAGCTAGCGCGAACGCCAGATTGGAAACTCGAAAGATACGGATCATGGCGTTCAATCTTTGTAATGCGGCTGGTTTATGTCAGAACGCCAACATTGACCCAGTGCGAGGAGCTGACTCTACGCAAGTCAATAAAGATCAATCGAGCACTTCGGACCAATGCTTGGTTCATATCGGAATAAGACGCTATTGGAACACATACAAGTCAACAATACAAGCAAGTCATCGCCCCGAATGGTTGTCTGTGGCCGGATCTAATACAAGCGCATCCTTAGCGGAAGCTTGCCTTGTAGCAATGCTGCAAAACTCGATGCAGGGCCTCGAGCTAAGAGTTAACCTGGCGGGATTCGCCCCCGTTCGTCTCCATACCATCTCCAGTCCGCACGTTGACCGCTTTGTTCGGTCCTCCGTCTTGTTTGGGCGCGCCGGCTCGGAAAGAGTAGCTTTCGCGGATCCCGCATGTCGGTGGCACCTTCCGATGAAGTGGCCGACTCTGGACTCGCAGATCACCATCGGCCCCGTGCCGGTGGGATCATGGCTGGCAAGCTAACTCACGACATCGACACGGCTGCCCACCGCTGGCCTTGTGCCAGTGGGGGCGTGACTCGCCGCCGTGGCGTCCATCGCCCCCCCGACCAACTTTGCTCCCGGGCCGATGCGGTTCAGTCATGCTCCCACTGGCACAAGGCCAGTGGTGAGCCGTTATCCGCTTGTGAAGTTGCTGGTAGCACGCCAGTCACCGCTCCACTGGGACAAGCCCAAGTGGTGGCGGCCCGAACGATTGCATTGACCGGGCCGCCGCCAATCAACTTTGACTTCAGGAACAACGAAATCGGCGGCTCCGCGTCCAACGCTTTGTTCTGCCTATTGTGCCACGTATTCGCGAAAATGGTCCATGAACATCCGATACAGTGGCCAAATCAAAGAGATCTCGGAACTGAACTCCGTTGCCACATCCGTTTATTGTTGTTCCTGTACCGACAGTGCGTATTCGTGTTCCTCGAGAGTATTCAGCATTTCGCAAACATTTTCACAACAGCGACGACCGTCATAAGCATCCGTGTACGCTCCGGCGTCATTCAGAAAAGTGGCCCACGATGTTGCGCCAGATTCATCGCGAAGGTAAAGGCACGCTACGTACTCTTCACAGCATTGCTGCCCATCAAACGATGCAAATGGCTCGGCATACACAAAACGGTTCACCGCAGCGACTGCGTCTGGGTAGTATTTGATCGTCGCGATCTCAAGGATCCAGCTTGGAGGCGAGTCCAACATGGCGATCAATTGATCCACCCATCGTTAGTAATGCATGTACCAAATCAGGCGTAAATCAATCATCGTGGCAATTCGCAATGCGAACCGCTTTGGGTTGACATCACACCGAATGGTCTTGGTCGTGGTCATGGATTCGACGGCAGAACGACGGCGATCAGCGGGCGGATATGGCGCGGGTGATCTTGATTTCAGGACAACATCGTAACGCCATTTCCGCTCCGTTGCATCGCTTTGTTCGTCACGTTTCGCC
>DAOLCX010000316.1:0-4290 GCA_035327685.1 Pirellulaceae bacterium
TTCAAGGAGTCATTGAGAATGCAGCACTCGCGCTCGCCAAGTCCGATATGGGAATCGCTCGTTGTTATGCCGAACTGGTGAGTGAGAATCCCACAGACTCGGCTGTGTGGCGCGCCATCGAGACTGACCATCAGCGAAGCGTGGACCTGATTCTGCGAATCACCCGGCGCGATGGTTTGCTGGATAAATCTTCATGGTTGCACGAGTCGATCGAGCTTCGTAACCCCTATGTCGATGCGCTGAATATGTTGCAAATCGTCCTTCTCCAGCGGCAGCTTGTTGAACAAGAGGCCGCAAATTCAGACCGGGCCAACGCGGCATCGGAAACAACTGCGGAGTTGTTGCGATTGACCATTCAGGGAATCGCGGGTGGCCTCCGCGCCACCGGCTAGAATTGGAGGTCGAAGTTGTTCGCGACCAATGGTCCGAAAAAAACGCAAAAAGTGCCCTTTTCCCACGATAGTAATTTTTGTGATGCCAGGCACCGGAGACAGCGGTACAATGAACCGAAAGAGGTGACGCGATGCAAAGCATGTTTGTCAATCGGCGGCGTTTCATTTCCGATGTGGGGCGTGGCATGTTGGTTGCTGGCCTGGGATACTCGGTCGCGCATGATTTGAACTTTGCGCCGTTGTGGGTCGAGCACGATTCGCCCGATCGACTGAACTTCGGTCGGCACGAGCGACTTGTCACTCTCGTCCAGGAAACATCTGCTGATCAGTTGCTGCCGAAACTGGTCGATCTTGTTCGGGCGGGGACGGATGTTCAAGAGTTGGTCGCGGCGACGGCATTGGCGAATGCGCGCGGATTTGGCGGCGAGGATTACGTTGGATTCCATGCATTCATGGCGCTGATGCCGGCTTATCGGATGGCACTGGAGTCGCCAGTCGAGCGACGCGCGTTACCGGTGCTCAAGGTGATCTACCGGACCGCCCAGCGTCTGCAAGATTCGGGTCGCGCCACCTCTGACGCATTGCGACCGCTCGGTGGCGAAATCTTGCCGGGTGACCAACACTCAACGGAAACGATCCGACAGGCGATGCACAATGTTGACATGGTGGCGGCGGAACATGCGCTGGCTGCCGCCCTGGCGCAGTCGCCCGAACAGGGGTGGAACGCACTCCTTCCAGTGATCCACGAAGCGCCCGAAGTCCACCGCATCGTTCTGGCTCACCGCGCCTGGGATATGCTTTCGATCCTCGGGCCGGAGCACGCCGAAACAATGTTGCGTCAATCCGTGCGGTATTGCGTGTTGGCCGATTCTCCGCGCGAACTCCACTCCAATCATGTGTCGGAGCTGTTGGCCAGGATCCTCGAACAACATGGTTTGCTTGAACCGCAGTCGATCGGCACTCGACAAATGGACGATCGCTGGATCGAAGCGATGGTCGAAACCCTGTTCACAGTCGCGCCCGAACAAGCGGCAGGCGCGATTGCCGAAGCAATTTCCGATGGCATCGGCTTGGAGGCCGTGGCGGAAGCCATATCGCTGGCGGCCAATCTGTTGGTTCTCCGCGATCCGGGCCGCAGCCCCGCCGAAGCGGGTCCGAATAAACCCGCTGGCAGCGTCCATGGCGACTCAATTGGCGTCCATGCGTCGGACTCGGCGCACGCCTGGCGGCATGTGGCGAGATTTTCGAATGCCAGAAACGCCGCCGCCAGTCTGGTTTTGGCTGGCTGGCATGTCGCCCAAGATCGGACTCGACGAGGAAATTGGGACGACAAGCCGATGCGACCGTTGCCGGAGATTACCGAACGGATCGAGACCGTCGAACCCGACAAACTGCGATTGCAGCTCGACGGTGCTATTCGCAACCAGGATCAAGAGTTGGCCTGCGCCATTGCCGCGCGCTATCTGAAGTTGGGTCACCCTCCGCGGCCAATTTTCGATGTGCTATTGCAATATGCCATCAGCCAAGACGGCGCGCTCCATGCCGAGAAATACTATTGGACGGTGGTTGACGAGTACGAGCACACGCGGCCAGCGTTTCGTGACCGCCACGTCATTGCGCTGGCGCGCGTCACCGCCAGCCAACATGGCACTCCCGCTCCCGCTTATGCGGAGATGTGCCGTTTGCTTGGTTGCGATTGATTTGAATGGCAGGATGCCGGCACCCTGTTGTCCAGGACATGCATCTGGTCGCGCAAGTGTTCAATTAACAAAAATTTCCCAAATGAAGTGAACCCACTTCTGCTCGGCGAGTCTGTGTTCATGTCCAACTGACGGTTGGGACTACATCACTGTTGAATCGATGTGCCTAAAAGGCATAGTCTCGCCACTCCTTCGTTGGACATAGATTTAAATGCGATACACACTCGACTGCCCGTATGGAGTACATGGCTAATGTGGGTTCGATTCCCACCCAACCCCCTCAACGTTGGAGTTTCTGTGGGGTTGGAACCTGTGAGACACGTGCGCGTGTTCTGGCAGGTAACACTCTGTGCAAGCCTTCGTCGAGTGCCAATTGTTGGATGAGGTTGATTAGTTCCGCCTGAAAGGCTCGCTAAACACGCACCTCAGCGACTGCAGAATGATCGTTTGACGGAAGAATCCCATGGCCAACAAGTCACTGTTCTCAAGCATCAAGAGCAAATTGCTTCGCGCTGCGGCGCGAAACCAGGCGGGTGGCGTGGCTTACGCGCTGAAGCCCAAGCACGCGCTGGCCCAACTGGCTGCGACGGGCGTCTTGGCCAACACCTACTACGCGACGAGCGAGATGCAACTCGACGAGCTGCGCTCGCTGATCGACCAGGTTGACGACAATACCTACCTGGCCAAACTGGCGGTTTATGCCCGTGAGCGCGCCTCTATGAAAGACATGCCCGCTGCTTTGCTGGTGGCATTGTCGAAGCGGGATACGGAGTTGATGCATCGCGTGTTCGACCGGGTGGTGGACAACGGTCGCGTGTTGCGCACGGTGTTTCAGATGGTCCGTTCCGGTCAATTTCGTACTTCTGGCCGGCCTGGAGTGGGTCTGTCGTCCAGCATGCAGCGCGCGTTTCAGCGCTGGTTGAACGAAGCTTCGGTGACCAGGTTGCTGTCAGCATCGATCGGAAACGACCCCAGCTTGCGGGATATCATGCGGCTGGCTCGTCCGACCCCTCAAGACAACGCGCGCCGTGCGCTGTTCGGCTGGTTGACCAGCAAGGAGATCTCGCGGTGGGCTCCGGCGACCGAGGCAGATTTGCCTGCACAGGCACAAGCCCTGATCGCGTATCGCCAGGCTCAAACCGCCGAAGCGCAAACCCTGATCGCGGCTGAACTTTCGGTGCGCTGGGACTTGTTGGTTGATGCGGCCAAGTCGCCGCTGGTGTGGAAAGCCATTGCCCAACGGATGGGTCCGCAAGCGTTGCGCATGAATTTGAACTCGCTTGCGCGACACGGCGTGTTCAGCGATACGTCCATGGTCGATGACGTGGCAAGTCGCCTGGCAGACGCGGAAGACATCCGACGTTCGCGGCAGTTTCCTTACCAGTTTCTGGCGGCATACCTGCACGCCGACGAAGCGGTTCCGCAGAAGGTCAAGGCTGCGCTCCATCAGGCTGCTGAGACTGCCTGTGGCAACATTCCGGCGATTCCGGGCCCGGTATTGATCGGTCTGGATACGTCGGGGTCGATGACCACCCCGATCACGGGGAACCGCGGTCGGGGCGCAACCACAAAAATGCGCAGTGTTGATGTGGCGGCGCTGTTTGCTGCAGCGATCCTGCGCCGCAACCCGGACAGCGTGGTCATTCCGTTTGACACCCAGGCTTACGACGTCCGTCTGGATGCGGGGGACACGATTTTGAGTCTGGCAAAACGGCTGGCACAGTTTGGAGGAGGCGGAACCGACTGTTCGATTCCGCTTCGCGAAGCCCACACGCGCTACCGCAATCGCAAGTTCGCGGGATGCGTGCTGGTCAGCGACAATCAAAGCTGGATCACGCAGCGCCAGGCGTTCGCTACGGGTCTGCACGGCTCCACTGGCGTATTGACCGAGTGGCAGACGTTTGTTGCAAACCAACGGCGCCTGGACAACTCAGCGCCGCGCTTGGTGTGCATCGACATCCTGCCTGATCAAACAACGCAAGCACCGGAAAGGGACGACATCCTCAACATCGGCGGTTTCAGTGACGCCGTGTTCCAGGTGGTAGCCTCATTCCTGGCGGGCGATTGCAACCGGTTTGTGTCCGAGGTGGAAGCCATCGCGCTATAATTTGGTTCTGCAAGTCGTCTTGTTGTAAATCGAAATCCTGTGAGTGTCGCAGATCGATTCGTCCAAGCTACCATGTTTTGTCGAACGACTT
>DAOLCX010000317.1:0-4277 GCA_035327685.1 Pirellulaceae bacterium
AGCCGTGTTGCCTTGTGTTTGAAATGCCGGGTTCCCGTCGGCTCCTTCGCCAGCCGAACCCAACCGTTGGACGAATGCTCCATTAGATGGATCCACCAAGAACCCGCGACCATCCAAGGCGAAGGCCCCTGACCGCGTGAACCGCGGTTCGCCAATTGAAGTTATGAAAAAACCCTCTCCGTCCATGGCGAAGTCAAATGTGCCTCCGGTCACCGTGAGGATGCCTTGACTGTGATTGCGCGCAATCTGGGAGATGCCCACGCCAAACCCCGTTTGTTGGGGATTAGTGCCCCCTACAAAACTGTTATTGCTTGCCCCTGCCGGTCGCAGATTGGCGTACCCTAAATCGCTGAACAAGATGCGCTGCGACTTGTAACCCGCCGTGTTGAGGTTTGCCAGATTGTTGGCGACCACATCAAGTTTTCGTTGATGCGCCATCAGCCCGGTGACACCGGATAGCATAGATTGTGACACGAGTGCCTCCTATGATTGAAATGCCTGATTATTCCTAGACTACCTGTCTCATTTGTGTATTCGCTTCAGACCGAGCAGAACGATCTGTTTCAACCGTTACTCGGCTTTGACGCCGGCGATCAATTCAATGGATACGGCTCGTCCTTGGATCATTAACATGATCACGCCCTGTTCGACAAAGAACTCATCGACGCGCCCCGATTTGATTTCGCCACTCGCCAGATCAGCATAATCCACGTTTTTGCCGACCAGATTTACGCCTTGCGAGATCTCTTGGAGCCTTAACATACTTCTGAACGATGTGTTCAGGTTTTCGATGCCCTCTAGCGTCGAAAACTGGGCAAGTTGGCCAATGAAGTTTTCCTGTTTGACCGGATCAAGTGGATCCTGGTTTCGCAACTGGATGGTCAACAGTTGGAGAAACTCTGTTTTGGCGATTGAGGAATCAAAACTGCTTTGCATACATGGCCTTTCTTAAGTTGATTTCTCCAGGGCTTTGTAGCCTGGCCCCTGATAATGGTTAGGCGACGATATCCACGATCGAGGAAGAGCGGCCCATGGACTTTACGATGTTCTGGTGGAACGGTTTTTCTGTTGAAATAGCCGCTGGGACAGTTCGCGAGTGTCCTTCAAAGGTCCCCTGCTCCTCATCTTGGCGGTGCTGGTGGCTGGCATTGCGGTATGAAATATCGATATCCGGCAAGTCGATCCCTTGTTCGCGCAAGGCCGCCACCAATTGCGGCTTTTCGCGGACCAAAAGCTCCGTTGTGCTATATTCCGAGACGAGGATTCGCGCTTGTATTTGCTCAGCCTCACTGCTGACTACAATTCGAACTTGCCCCAATTCCACTGGATAGATTTGTATACTCAACTCGCTTGTGCCCGATGGGAGTGCTGTGACTTGAAAGCTGGTGATCGAATGGGTGACCTGTGACGCCACATATTTCCCCAACGCCTCCATCCGCTCTTCAGCTCCCACTCCCGGAACAGCAGTAGCTCGGAACTCGGGCTGCGGCGTGGAAGCGAACGGTTGGCCAATCGTCTGAGGGACGGACAAGGCCTCGTTACCCGTGCCAGGTGTTTGCTGATGCTGTACTAAATTTGCGCTCCCGACCACGTTGCTGGACACAGTCTTTCCGCTTCGGTCGCCGATCAAGCCAAGAGTTTCAATCTGTGGCAGTTCAGCGTCCGAAGTCCCGTCATTTTGTTCATGTTCATGCGACTGTTGTTCGTGGGTCAAGTCCTTCGCCCAGCGTGAACTCGAACTTACCTGCCCCCTAAGGTTCAGCAACCCCGAAGGCAGAGGCTGGTCCTTTGCCTCAGTCTTCCTATCCGAAAGTTGAGGAATCCATTCGGCCGATTCTTGGAAAGGAGTCGATGGGCTTGCCTGATCCGCAGTTAAGCTATTAGGCATGCTCCGTGTGACGACACTGGGAGGTGTCGCCTGTGGCAACGCGTTGTCGAAGCCAGGTTGGTGGTGCATCCTCAAGTCTTGATGTAGACGCATGCCTGTGTCATGGGAGTCGGCAGGCAACTGGGATTGATCCAATGACAGATCCAAAGTGAAGGGATTTGCACTTTCTTGCGATTCTGTCCAGGCTTCCGGAACCGTGCCATTGACGCCCGTAGCATTTTCAATGTTGTTAACGGCGACGAACTCAGATTTCGGGACACTCGCAGGTTGAGTTTCTGGCGAACAGTCAGGAGCCAGCGACGCAAATAGCGCTGCAAACGTAGGATCGCCCTCGTTTTCACGGCGTGGATGCGTTAATCCGTTTTCCTCAACATTGGAATTCAGGTTTGCCGGCCGAACTGAAACCATTGACGCCATAAACGCACTTGCATGGATTGCCACGGCTGGAAAAGTCTTCGCAGCCGTTACAAATGATCTCGTATCTCTGAATTTTCCGAAAAGAAACGTTGGTCGAAAGCAAGTTTCCCGCAAAGCCTTCGATCAACTACTTTTCCGGCGTAATAGAACATCGAGCGAAGCCAGCAGAGGGGCGAACAAAACTTCCCGATCCGACAAAGTCTCTTTGATTGGCACGTTCAGTCGCCAAGCCCCCTTCCCCACCCCAGCAAAGTGCGCTGGAAACGGTAAGGTTTTCACAGCCGACAGAGTTTGACATGTGTGCCAGCAGGCCGACGGTACGTTTTCTCAGCCCGGGAATTGCGTGGGGAAGAATACGATTTGCGACGCGAGTTAAACGGCATTCCAACCGCCCGGCAGTCCATTCAATTTCAAATCTGAAATCTGAAATATTGCATCCGACTTCTCAAACCTGATTTCTCAAGTCTGAGATGGTCTTGCCCCACCGGAAACAGCTCGACGCTCCACTGCTATGTTTCGTTATGCACCATGTTGTTGTGCTTACCATAGGCATTTTGCATGAGGACAGCCTTCGCGCCAGCTTGGAGTTGTGGGAGGAGGCTTTCGCGGCGAGCAGCCGCTTGATGTTCTAAGATGCTGATTTTCATCAGCAATTGCTGCATCAGTAACGCCAATTCGTCGGTGGCTTGCCGTACGGAATCGGAGGCGGCGTCCCGACTGCTTCGATAGCGTTCTCGTACGTCCAAAGACTCTCGTTCAATCTGTTCAATGGCTTTCAGTTCCGACGTCATTTCAGCCGTCAAATGGTCGGGAATACCTGCCGACAACTCGTCTGACAACATCCGCTCGGTCAGGCAATTCATGGACCGATATTTGTTTCGCAGTTCTATCAAACTGGAAAGTACTTGCGATTCCAAAGTGTCCGTGCCCATGATTCATCTGCCTTTGCTCAAGGACTGCAATTCGCTTTCAAATGCCTGTATTTCAACTCGAATCCGTTTCAGACGATCCACGTGGTCAAGATACCATCGGGCATGATCGGTCACGTGCGATTTGCGTTTTGATGTCACAACATCGCGGTACAGGCGTTCTGCTCCAGAAATATGACCCAATACTCGGTGGCAGTTACCGTTAAGGCAACGCAGCCAATCTTGCGTTTCAGGATCCTGTTCCTCGGCGACCAGCGCTTCATAGCATCTCAACGCTTGAGCGTGATTTCCCGTCAAGACCAGGCTGTCGGCAAGGTCTTTGGAGTTTAGAGGTGAAGTCAGGACTTGTCCCCCCAGGGGCAATAAGGAATTCTGACTGGGAATGGATTGTGCGGGATCGACTTTTTGCTCAGGGTCCGTTTGCGGTGATTGCTGAATGGCAGCGCCAACCGGCGGGTCCATGTTATCTGTCGGAGGTGATGGAATTGGCTCAACGTCAGGTTTTAACGAATTGGTCTGATTTGCTGAAGCCGCCTGCGCGATTTCTTGTTGCCTGGCCATCACGTCTTTGATGACTTCAATGCGCTGTTGGATCGCCTTCACTCGCAAATCGAGTTGTCCCTGATCAGCTGGCGTAAAAAACGACTCACCCAAAGGCGGTTGGATGGAATCGCGGTCGCGATTGAGGACCGTCGAGGCAGGACTTGCAACCTGTGCCAGGCCATGCTGTCCGTCGCTACTGATAACTCCGAGTGTACTCAACGCGACAGCCATGTACCAGCGGCGGAAACACATCAGTAATTGGGGGCGTCTTGTAAGCCGAGAGTAGTTCATTTCCCGGGTGGGCGTGGAAGGAATGAAATCGCACATAATCGTTTGCAAATTAATCAGTGTGTAGGGGACCGGGAACCAATCGGAATTACACCAGCAAAACACAATGCCGCCGAATGATGTTGACCCAATAGTCGATAGGACCGCCCCATGAGATCCAGGATATTTTTTTTGTCATCTTCCGTGATGGATCGGCTGAGCAACGCTTCGCA
>DAOLCX010000318.1:0-4277 GCA_035327685.1 Pirellulaceae bacterium
CCAGCCAGAGCGCGCGTTCGCTGTCCCACAGCGTCGCAAGGTCCGTCGCGGCAAGGCCCGTCGCCACGAGGGCCGGCTTCTCACGCATCCGCCGCCGCTCGCCTGCGGTCGTGCCGGCCTTCGGCCAGCTCCTCGACCCCCATCCCACCGATCCCGGAGTCCCCCACGTGCGCGCCTTCAACGACTACATGGCGGGGGTCGAGGCCCTGGAGAAGATCATCGTCCCCGTGGGCGGTGGGCTGTGGGTGGGGGCGATTGTTGTCGGCGGGGATGCGATGGACGTATTCTCCTTGGAACTGTTGTCCGGCGAGCTTGCGTCGGCGCTCGATGGCTTCTTTCGGGGGTTTACTGGGGATAAGGCAATCACAGCCGGGTCCGATCAGGTCGTGTCGGCCTGCCTGACGCAAGGCTTCGCGGACTTCGAAATAGTTTTCAGGTTTGAAAAACTGCATTAAGGCGCGTTGAAGTTTTCGATCTTTCAAGCTTCGCGCGACATAAACAGGTTCTTTGGTAAACGGATCGATTCCGGTGTAGTACATGCAGGTCGCCACATCGAGTGGAGCCGGGATAAAGTCCTGGACCTGGTCAGGTCGATAGCCGTTGCGTTTTAAAAAGACTGCCAAGTCAATCATGGCGGACAGGTCGCTTCCTGGGTGGCTGGCGATGAAATATGGTACTAAATATTGTTTCTTGCCAGCGCGAGAGGACTGGTCGCGGAACTGTCGGGCGAAGTCGTCAAATTCGCCGATGGCTGGTTTTTTCATGTGCCGGAGGACATCGGGATTCGTGTGTTCGGGTGCTACCTTAAGGAGACCTCCCACGTGATGTTTTGTCAACTCGGCCATATACTCTGGCGAGCGTTGGGCGAGATCCATTCGAATACCGCTAGCCACCAACACTTTGCGGATTCCTGGGACATCGCGAGCCTTCCGCATGAGGTCGATCAGCGGTCCATGATCGGTGGAGAGAAGTTTGCAGATAGTCGGATGGACGCATGATTGTCGTCGGCATTTGACTTCAACATCCGGTCGGGAGCATTTCATGTGGTACATGTTGGCGGTGGGGCCGCCAATATCGCTGACCACGCCTTTGAATTCAGGGTCGCGGCCCAAGTCTCGCAGTTCTTCGAGAATCGAGTTTTGACTGCGCGATTGGATGATACGGCCTTGGTGAGCCGTAATGGAACAGAACGTGCAGCCTCCGAAGCAGCCGCGCATGATCGTGACAGAATCTTTAATCATGGCGAAAGCCGGGATGGGTTCGCGATAAGCGTGGTGAGGTTTTCGCGTATAGGGAAGTCCGTAGATGCGATCCATGGCTTCTTGAGTGATGGGAAACTGGGGTGGATTGACGACCACGGCTTGATTGTCGTGCCATTGAACGAGACGTCTGGCGTTGTAGGGGTTCGTTTCGTTATGGATCATTTTGGTGGCTTCGGCGAATGCCATTTGATCAGTCGCGACTTGGGTGTAGTCGGGGAGCACGAGTGCGTCGGTGGGTGGATGTTCTTTGGCACCGAGCACATAGGCGGCTCCACGCATGTCGCGCAGGTTCTTAATGGATTCACCAGCCGCCAGACGTTGAGCGATTTCCACGATCGGGTTTTCGCCCATGCCGTAAATCAACAAGTCGGCCTTGCTGTCAAGCAAGATCGAGCGGCGAACTTTATCGCTCCAATAGTCATAGTGGGCCAATCGACGCAACGACGCTTCCACGCCCCCCGCAATAACCGGGACTCCTTTGTAGGCCTCGCGCGCTCGTTGGCAATAGCTGAGTGTTGCTCGATCAGGACGCAGACCAATGCGACCACCTGGTGAGTAAGCGTCGTTGTTACGGACTTTCCGGTTGGCCGTGTAATGGTTGATCATCGAGTCCATATTGCCGGCACTGATGGCAAAAAACAGACGTGGACGACCGAATCGCCTCCAGTCATCGACTTGCCGCCAGTCGGGTTGGGCGACGATCCCCACTCGAAAACCGGCAGCTTCCAAGGCGCGTCCCAAAATGGCCATGGCGAAGCTGGGGTGGTCAATATAGGCGTCACCTGTCACAAAGACGACGTCGATCTCTTCCCATCCGCGTTGTTGAGCTTCAGCCATCGACATCGGCAGCGGCGCGCGATCCACCTTAGGCGGGCCGAGAATTTCCAGTCGCCCACAGGCGCGTCGTTGCTCTTGAAGAATTGGTAAGTCCATATCGAACTATTCTACTCAAGTGTTCGGAACAGCACACCTGTAGTTATCGAAGTACGAGGTCATCACGCCGGGGTTTAGCAGTCACGCAAATGGATTCTGGAGTCTCTTTCATGCCAATAAACCGCATTCAAGTTCTTTTGCCGAACACCCTGAAACGGATTTCCCGACCTCCAAGGGGCTGGATCAGGGTAGGTACCAGATTTGCGGTTACGATCAAGTTGACACTATTTGGGTCATTGTGTTATGCTGGCAATGTGTAGCATATGCTACAATTGGTTAGGCGGCGCCGGGCGGGGCGATACCCATCGGCTTCAAACCAGGCAGTGTTTCAATGAACATGGAGATCGTCGATCGCAAATGTGGCTGGATCGCCATCGCAGCCTGTCTGTGCATGGGATGCCAGGGGGAGGAATTGGAAAACCGGGGCGGCATCCGCGATTCCCAAATCCATCAGCGGGAGAGCGCGCGAACTGGTCCAATCCAAGCCGTAGCCACCGTGGGGATGGTCGGGGACTTGGTGCGCGAGATAGGTGGAGAGCGAGTTGCCGTCCGTGTCTTGATGAGGAGTGGAGTCGATCCTCACTTGTACAAAGCGACACGCACCGACGTACTAGCCTTGCTGGAAGCCGAAATCGTGTTTCAAAACGGCCTGATGCTGGAAGGCAAAATGGTTCACGTTCTCAAGCGAACTGGACAAAGTCGCCCTGTGTGGAGTGTGGGTGAAGAAGTGTTGGCCCAGACTGGCGACTTGATTCTCGGGGGAGATCACATCGATCCGCATCTCTGGATGGATATCAGCATGTGGGTGAGAGCCGCGCGGATTATCCATCAACGGCTGGCCGATTTTGATCCAGCGGGATCGGATTACTATGCGGCGCGTACAGAGGATTTGGTCGATCGACTGAATGGTTTACATGGTTATGCGCAAAAAGTGATAGCGACGATCCCGGAATCGAGTCGGGTATTGGTAACGTCGCACGACGCATTCGGTTGGTTTGGGCGGGCATATGGGTTCGAAGTCTTTGGTGTGCAAGGGCTGTCAACCGAATCAGAAGCTGGCTTACGACGCGTCAACTCTTTGGTGAAACTCATCAGTGATCGGCAGGTGCCGGCAGTCTTTTTGGAGAGCAGCGTTCCAGCTCGAGGTATTGCGGCCTTGGTCGATGGTGTGCGGGCTCGAGGCCAGACGGTCAACATTGCCGGGCCTTTGTATTCCGATGCATTGGGGCCTGCTGGGACGTATGAGGGGACGTATCTGGGGATGCTGGACCACAACATTACGATGATTGCCGACGAGTTAGGAGGAAGCCCTCCCGCAGGAGGCTGGCAGGGGTTTTTGAGTTCGGCAAACGCACCACAGTCCCAGAAGCATGGTGTTGTATTGGAGTCCAAACCGTGAAGCTATCGCAAGCTCCAGAGCAAAAGGCTGTACCGGCGGATACCGCCCCCGTGTGGGTCAAGAGTCTGACGGTAGCCTATGACCGCAAGCCGGTTTTGTGGGAAATCGATTTCCACGTGGAGGCCGGGCACTTGGTGGGAATCGTGGGGCCCAATGGAGCAGGCAAAAGCACCTTGTTGAATGCCATATTGGGATTGACTCCCCGGTCGAGTGGCGAGATTCGTCTGTTCGGCCAAACTTTTCGTCGGGCTCGGCATCGGGTTGGCTACATGCCTCAGCGAGAAAGTGTCGATTGGGACTTTCCAGTAACCGTTGTTGAAGTCGTGATGATGGGAATGTACCGGCGGATCGGCTGGTTTCGACCGGTGACCAGGCGTTATCGCATGCTCGCATTGGAGGCTTTGGATCGGGTGGGGATGGCCGAGTTGGCCAATCGTCAAATCAAGCAGCTTTCGGGTGGGCAGCAGCAACGGACTTTTTTGGCTCGGGCGTTGGTGCAAGACGCCGATTTGTACCTCATGGACGAGCCTTTTGCGGGTGTTGACGCAGCTACCGAGGAGTCCGTTATTCGAATCCTCCGCGAGATGCGGGCTTCCGGGAAAACCATGTTGATCGTGCATCACGATTTGCAGACGGTCATGGATTATTTTGATGATGTGTTGTTGATCAATTTGCGCCAAGTA
>DAOLCX010000319.1:0-4274 GCA_035327685.1 Pirellulaceae bacterium
ACGGCGGCGATTGTCGGAAGCGTGGGCTACTTGTTGTTTCAGTTCGCGCGAGATCAGATTCTCGGCAATCTGCCCAGGCTGATTGAAGGGCAACTCAACCAGGCGCTCGGCGAAACTGGGTGGCGAGTATCCATTGGTCGCGCTGAATGGGGGGACGATGCCAGTTTGCAACTGGGACAGGTCCAGTTGTTTCCTCCCGATAGTCAAGCCCCCATGGTTGCCTTATCGTCCATGATGATTGAGATGGGTAACACGTCCCACCCGACGGCGATGAGTTCCCTTTCGATCAGCGCCATTCGGATCGAGCGCGACATCGTAGTCGATATGGGCGTGTGGCGCGCGTCCGAGTGGGAAAAGTTGTCGGCAGCTCTGATGCAATTCCAGGGAGACGATCGCGCAACGCTTCCCGGTATTGAGTTGACAGACGTGGGGCTGCAGATCAACGATTCGATGGGCACTCTGATTTCCAGACCTCGGACGTTCCACAACCTGCATGTGCGGTTGTCACCCCACCGGGAGTTGACGGGTGCCTGGGTTGGTTTCGCTGGTGTGGGTGCCTGTGATGAGTCCGAGCGCATCGAGTTTTCTGGTTTTGTCGATCCGCAATCCGGGGTGTGGCAAGTAGCTGCACAAGCACGTCAGTTCTTGTTTCACGAAGGCCTGTTGGGGTTGGTACCGCGGCGCTGGCAACACCTGATCACCGAGATCGAACTATTCCGCGGCCGGGGAGCAATCGATGTTTCCGCGTCGAGTTCCAAACCATCGGGAACCCAACCGCAAGTTGAAGTGCGGATCGATGCCACCGACGTGGCCGTATTTGATCGGCGTTGGGCGCAGCCCTTGCTGGGTGGTTCAATGTCCGTCCGGAGCGATTTCAAAAGGTTGGACATCAGCCAGATCCGCGGCAGGTTGGGGACGAGCGAGGTCGCGCTCGACCGCATTTGCGTGGACTTGGCCCATCCCGAGACCTGGCAAATTCAAGGCGCCATCCGTGGGCTCGAATTCAACCCGCAATGGTTGCCGCTGTTGCCTCCTGAAGTGTCGCAGATGATCCAAGACCTGGATCCGCATGGAGTTTTAGATCTGGTGGTTGATATCTCGTCGGACCATCAAGGTTTGCGGCGGGAGATACAAGCCAACTTAAAGAACCTCGATTTCTGTTTCAGGCGATTTCCGTTTCGACTCAATCACGGGGTGGGGACCCTGAGTTTGGTCAATGATCAATGCGAGTTCTCGGTGCAGGCGTTGGAGCAAGGTCAAGTGGTCACGATCTCGGGGTGGGCGGATCGATTGGGACCGCAAGGCGCCTACCAGGTGGATTTCGAAAGTCTTGGCGATTTAGCCATCGATCAGAAACTGTTTACGGCCTTGGAGGGTTATCCGCGTGTAGCGGCACAAGTGCGAGCGACGCATGTGGAGGGGCGGTTTAATGCCCGTGGCCGGTTTTATAAACTGCGCGGTGAATCGCGGCCAGCGCTGGACTACGATATCCACTTGGCCGGCTGCTCGGTGCGCCACGCGGCATTCCCTTATTTAGTGCGCGACGTGACCGGCGTTATCCTGGTGCGCGGAGACCGGATGACCTTACACCAGGTCGTGGGACATCATTTGGGTTCACGATTGACCTGCGATGGCGGGTGGTCCGAATCGGAGGGATTGACCCTGCGCGTGATCGCCAATGACGTTCCGCTCGATCGAGAATTGCGGAACGCCTCGCCACCCACCATCCAACAAGTGTGGGACGCGGTGCAACCGCAAGGGGCCATTGATTTGGCGCGGGTCGATCTGCGCCAGAAATCGGGCGAAAGCCCGCCAGATGTCCGCATCACGCTGGAGATTCGCCATCCGACGACTGATTCGATGCGGGCCGTATCCATCCAGCCCGTGGCATTTCCTTACCGATGGGAGCACGTCGAGGGAACCGTGGAGATTGCAGAGGGGCAAGTCAGTTTGCGGAACCTGCGTGCGCGGCATGGGCGAACATCCATCTCTTGCGAGGGGCGCGGCCAATACGGTGCACAGGGGTGGTGGGTAGGCTTGGAAAAATTGTGGGCCACCGCCATCAAAGTCGATGACGAGCTTTTGAATACCTTGCCCGAGACTCTGGCTGTTGGTCTGAGAAGTTTGGATTACCGCGGCTTAATTAACCTTTCGGGCCGCGTTGGGTTTGGCCAGGTGACCACTGACCAGGGAACCGTGGCCTTGGTGGCCTTTCGCGAGCCGGATCCCGGCACGCCGCCGCGCCCCACCCAGATGCAATGGGATGTGCGGCTTGATCTGGACCAGGGCCAGATGAAAGTCGGTGTCCCGGTGGAGCATGTGTTTGGCGCCGTGGTAATGCGAGGCGAGTTTGATGGTCGCGAAGCCGTGACTACCGGAGAGGTAGCATTGGAATCGGCGACCATTTGCAATATGCAATGCACGAACATCCGGGGGCCCATCAGGATCGATAGCAACGGTGCCGCGGTCGGCCGGTTTGCCCTGCCGGGTTACAGCCCAGCCCAACCGAACATCATGCCTCTGTCTCAACCTTGGCAATGCGAGTTGTTTGGCGGGCGGGTGGTGTTTGACGGAAAGACGTTTCTGGATCGCCAGGGGATGCCACAGTTCTATTTTCAAGTCGCTGGGGACCAGATGAGCGTCAAAAAAATGGCTGCCAGCCTGGCCCCTCACAACCACAATCTCAGTGGAACGGCCACCGCTCAACTGCGATTGTCCGGTCGCGCTGATCGGCCGGAGACCATTGTCGGAGAAGGCCGTTTGGAGATCAAACAAGCTCAACTTTACGAACTGCCGCTGTTCGTGGCCTTGCTCAGGCAATTGTTGCGGCCTGACAAATCGGCAGCGGCGTTTGACACCTGCCGCGTTGACTTTACGGTACAACGCGAACAGATCAATCTCCAGCGTATGGAATTGGTCGGCGATGCCTTGAGCCTGTTGGGGAACGGACAAATTAATTTCCACCGCCAGGTCGATTTGAACTTCTTTACTGTTGCAGGCCGGAATCGGTTCTACATTCCGATCGTGTCCGAACTGTATGAAATGGGGAGTCAGCAAATCTTGTGGATTACCGTCAATGGAACGTTAGACCAACCCAAAACGAATCAAGTCATCTTGCCGCAAATGAACGACATGTTGAAACAGTTATTGGGAGAGCCTCGCGAATGAGTGGTCCAATCAATCAAATACCCCTCGTTGTGCCGCCCGTGAGTGGGTCGCCATTGAGTACGAAGATCTCAGGGCCCGAGGCGGTGCAACTTCCCAAGACCGTTTCGGATGAGGTGACATTGGAATTGCCCGATGTCCAGCAAACCGCCGATCGCGAGAGCGGTGGACAGTCACGCCAATTTCCCATTCCGCATCGGCCTGAACTTCACGATCACTCAGCGCTGGATGTCGAGGCTTGAGGCCTGACTTGACGATGATCCAGAAGTTCTTGACGAGTTCCGCTGCGACCGAAATGGATCACGGGTGGAAACGGTCGGCAAATCCCCGGGCTTGGCGGGGTTGTGGGGGTGTAGGGTGAGTGCGGCGCGCGTCGAGTGAGATCGCCAGCCAACCGTCCGTGATTTCAAACTGGCTGATGTCAATCGGACGACCCAAGCGCTGTTGCAAGGTGTCGGGGATCAACGACAATTCGTATTTCGATTTGAAGATGGCGTTGAAAATGCCAAGGATCGCCAGTTGGTCGCGTCCGTTTTGTTGGTGGCTCAATAGGCGCACGCCATTGGGCTCTTGTTCCAGCACAACCTGCGATCCGCGGACATGCGGGATGTAGCGGACGGCCACGGAAACCCGTTTCCACACTCGACCACGGCCGACTTGCAACTGGCGGAGATTCAACTTGATTGCAATCATTCCCTCTTCAAAGCTGATGGCAATCGGGTCAAATGGAGCAAATTCCATTCGCGCCTCGACATCGGCCGCACGGGGATCCGGTTGAAACTCCAATCCAAACACTTCGCTCAGGTGTTGGGTCAGTTGTTCTGGCGTAAACACTCGGTCGGTCAGTTCAATGCGGCTCAACAGGTTGTTGATCGCCGATTGATGGAGTTGAATCGCCAGCAGCGACGATTGCACACCGCCTGGCCGCAACGTGGCGGCGGACAATTGGTCCATGCCGGCCAAGCGGTAACGCATGATCATCCGATCATGAGTCGTGCGCGTCTCCACGGCCAGGGGTTCCAAATCCAAGGCACTCAGAGGTTGAATCACGGTCTGATAGAAAAACGATCTCAGTTCATCGAGCTGATTGTCAATTTCCTGGTCCAATT
>DAOLCX010000320.1:0-4273 GCA_035327685.1 Pirellulaceae bacterium
CAACTCGCGGGCCTCGTCCATTTCATTGAACGCGCTTAATGTCACCAAATGTTCCAGCGCTTTCATCGGGTCATCTATGCTGTCAGCCAACGCCGTGAGGGTCCGTTCCAATTCCGTTGACTTCAACTTCTGCCATTCCTGCATCGAGACCGCACGATGATACGTGCAGCTTGGGCAACAACCCACAATCTGTTTGCGGCCCAAGGGAATGATGGGAATATAGAGGATCACAATAAACAGGGTGGTTTCGTAATTTTCCAGTTGATGTTGCTCATGGCAGTTGCCGCACACTCCCAGTTCTTTGCGGAGGTGACGTTTGCCGTAGTAATGGGTTCCAATACCATTAACTGTGGTTGGCATGCGTGGTCCTTGTTAGTTCTTCTCGGTAAATGTAGCCATCGTAAACTGTCTTGCCGACAATGAGTATTATCAGCAAACCGAGTTGTAGTGGAACCATATTGATCACAAACGCGGCAGTGATAATGGCGACATGCAACACAACGATGCGTTTGTAAGGTTCCATCATCTGGTCCGTAATCGGCTTGAATTGAACACGGCGGTGGCCGAAGTGTTGTGTTGCAAACGAAATGGCGTGGCTGACCAGAATACCCACTACAGCAATCGCCATGCCCGGCGTGGCAAACGTCGCCAAGGACTCAGACCAGTTCAAATGGACGCCGTCGATGTGCCCGCGCATCGAGTCACCTATTCCACCCGGTCCCAATAGGATCCAAACAAACATTCCGTGTCCCATACAGAAGAACCCATAATGGAAACAGAAAAACGCGATCAGGAACAGCTTCCAACCAAACCACATGATGCGAGAAAAGCCCCGGGACACTTTTCTCCCGTCCGACGAATCGCGAGTTCCAGATTGGATGTTGGTCAGCAAGCTTCCGTCAGGCGGGCACCGAGCCATTTTGAGCGCGTTGAACAGCCCAATCACGACGTTTTCCAGCCAATATAGGGCGACAATCGTAAAGGCGTCCCAGCCGAGAAAGAGGACGCCCAAAAGCGGAACGGCGTTGGCGATCAACATCGCCAACGCCGCTGGAGTTTTCCACTCGTTCAATGATTGTCGATTCACGCAGGCACAGCGATTTTGGCTGATTTTACGGTCTTGATAATCGCCGCTGCGACTCGGTAAGGATCAGCACTCGAGGCCGGTCGGCGATCCTCCAACCAGCCTTTCCAACCACTTTCGACCGTGCCGATGGGAATCCGAATCGACGCACCGCGATCGGAAATCCCAAAGCTGAACTTGTCGATCGATTGCGTTTCGTGCAAACCGGTCAACCGCAAGTGATTATCTGGTCCATAGACATCGATATGATCTTTCATACGCGGCTCAAACGCTCGGCAAATCTGCTCGTACACGTCGCGGCTGCCGCAAGTTCGCAAAACGGAATTGGAGAAATTGGCGTGCATGCCAGACCCGTTCCAGTCGCCGGAAACCGGTTTGCAATGCCAGTTAATGGACATTCCGTATTTTTCAGCGGTCCGTTCCAGCATATACCGCGCAATCCAAAGTTGATCGCCCGCCAACTTGGCCCCTTTGGCAAACACCTGAAATTCCCATTGGCCCAACATGACTTCCGCATTGATTCCTTCAATGTTAATCCCCGCGGCCAGGCAAAGGTTGAGGTGTTCCTCGATCAATGACCGCCCCACCGCTTTGCCCGTCCCTACGGAACAATAATACGGTCCTTGCGGAGCTGGATAGCCGCCTTTGGGAAATCCCAAAGGTTTATTGATTTCGGGGTCCCACAATACATACTCTTGCTCAAACCCAAACCAAAAATCATTGTCGTCATCGTCAATTAAACACCGCGCATTCGTTTCGTGTGGTGTGCTGTCCGGGTTGAGAACTTCACACATCACCAAGTAACCGTTCTGACGATCAGGATCAGGATAGCAGGCGACGGGGCGCAATAAACAGTCCGATGAACCTCCAGGAGCCTGCCGGGTGCTGGAACCGTCAAATGACCAAATGGGAGCGTCTTCGACCTGGCCGCTGAAGTCTGTGACGATCTTGGTCTTGCTGCGTAGATTCTGTGACGGCTTGAAGCCGTCCAGCCAAATGTATTCCAACTTACTGCGCGACATGGGCATTCCTTCCTGTGGACGTTGACAGTTGCCATCCCCCTGACACCGGGCGATGTTTTATGTAGCGTATTGAATTATAGGCCGAGTAAAAGGGCCATTGAGAAAAATCTGAATTTTCGGATTCTCCCCGCCTGCCAAGGGAAAGGAGAAACACCCTTGGGCAGGTGTTAATGGTTGGGGGCCCCAATCAGTGGTGGACTACCGATCAGGCTGGCTCCGCAGCAGCTCATAGGACAAGGCTCCGAGTAGCTCCCCTTCCGCCACGTCATGACAACTGCGGCAGTCGCGGGTGGCCCGCAAAGCTCCCAGCATGCGAACCCGGTTCTGGCTGGCAACGGTGACCACATCCTCGCCGTGAAACAGCGCGGCCAACGAAATGACTTCAAACTCATCTAGCTGCCGCGTGGGTGCATCGCGCAGTTCCTCCATGGCCGGTAGCGACTCCGAAACATAGACACGAATTTCATCGCTCATCAACAGGCCGACTAACTCCAGGCGGTTCAGCTTCCAGTCCTGCAGGCCATCCGGGTCATAGTAATTGACTCTGCGATCCGGGTGGACTACGTCTTTTGTACGCAACAATCGATGATCAAATCGATCGATGCGGTGACCTTGAAAACCGACAACGTGGTCGGCGTCGCGCACCCAACCCATCGAGTCGCCTTGGCCAAACTCGAGATTGCTTGTCACATGCAGCGAACGAAAGGCGGCGACCGAAGGCATCGAGCCAGACTTCTCGGGCAACTCGAAGATGGGTTCATGGGCAAAAGCCAGCGGCGAGTAGTACTCCGTCAACAATGGCATCGGTTGCTGCCGATACTTCAGATCGAACGGCGTTGGCATTCGCATCCGCGAAATCCCAAACCCCGGAGCTTCAATAAATCGCTTCGCACCGTCGGCATGTAGTTGCTCCAACGCTTTCCCGCGAACGGACCAGTTCCATGGGCCTACCGGAGTCTCTTCCGGAACCTTGTATTCGGACGAGTGGAGCTGTCTGAGTTGTTCCAATCGGGCAACATCGTTGACCTGGGTTAGCCGGTCTCGAATGGACTCGACCGGAAACCTTTCGCGCAATGCAAGAATGAGCTTATCTTGTTCGTCGTCGGGCAATTGGACTCGGAACCAATGGAATGATTTGGCGTCGTGGCTGTCGATGAGCGCCAAATACTCAGCGGCGGTTTTTACAACCCGCAGCGATTCGCTCTCCTCTTGACCAGAATCATCTTTAGCCAAACTATGGCATGCAATCCAGGTGGCAGCCACGATCCAAGCACAGCAGGTTGCCAGACTCGCTCGGGTTTGGGATCCTCCCCGGCAAAATGTTTTGAACATCGGTAGCCTCCTCTCATGCATGGCTGATTGTGGAAAACCGCACTTGATCATTCTATCGTCCCAAGTGGTCAGTTTCCAAGCAATTGTTACCGAGCGGTGACAAATGGGGACACCGTTCAGGAAGGGAGGAGCAGCCGAAAAAAAACGGGCGGCTTGATCTGTTCGACCAAACCGCCCGCTTGTGATGACCAGAAATGCGTCCTGGTTTAGAAAGTCAGGCTCGTAACATGCTTAGTTGCAACCGCAACCGTTGGTGGCAACTTGGCCGCAGCCGCTATCGCAGCCGTGGTCGCAAGCGCAGCAACGATGCATCGCCACGAGACCCCGAATTCGGCCCAACAAGTTGCGGATCCGACCTCGCAAGCCTGGGCGGCAGCAAGGATCACCGCAGCCACAACGGTCACCGCAACCACATGCGTCGCCGCAAGGATCGCCGCAGCAAGCAGGTGCGCAGCTTACGCAAACCGGAACTTGCTCTTCAACGCATCGCGGAACGCACACTACGCAGGTGTAAGGAACTTGCTCGCAAACTCGGCGGCAAACTCGCACGCACTTCATTTCTTGAACTTGACGGCAGACCGTGTAAGGCACTTGGCAAGTTCGTGTTTGGCACTCCCAACGAGTCGTGCAAACTGGAACTTCCTTCGTGCAGGTCTCGCATTCCCAACGAGTCACGCAGCATTGCACTTCTCGCGTGCGGTTTTCGCAAACCCAGCGAGTGCAGCAATAGGTGATCGTCTTGGGCTCGCACACCCAGCGGGTCACGCAGCAGGTCACCGTGCGGGTTTGCGGCTCGCATACCCAGCGAGCCACGCAGCACGGAACTTGCTCGCAC
>DAOLCX010000321.1:0-4268 GCA_035327685.1 Pirellulaceae bacterium
CATTTAACGACGAAGTCAACATTTTGTCGGGAAGTGGATTGGGAGGACGTCTTTGATCAATGCCAATGTGGCTCATCGACCCCATTCGGAAACGTTTCGCCAAGCGCGTTGGCCTCAAGCCCTGCGCGATATCGATTTGCTGACACCCTAT
This sequence comes from Pirellulaceae bacterium, assembly GCA_035327685.1. Lineage (GTDB taxonomy): Bacteria > Planctomycetota > Planctomycetia > Pirellulales > Pirellulaceae > BJ22. The sequence goes on from DAOLCX010000321.1 coordinate 152, forward strand.
TATGACTTGGCCGCACGGCAATTGAGTCTGGCTCGAACGCCACCCGATCAGGTCCCCAAAGTGCGCCAGCGACGGATGACGGCTGAGGCTTTGCAAGTCCACGCGGATGTCTATGACCGCACCCCCGTCGCCGTGATGTACGATCATCGATATTTGGACGAGTGGATGCGCAACCCTCAAGGTGTCATCCAGCGCACATGCACGCTGTGCGGTGATTGCCTTACGGGATGCAATATCGGTGCCAAGAACACGCTGGCATACAACTATTTGCCCGTCGCCAAGTGGAATGGGGCCGAGATATATACTCAGGTGTTGGTCAAAAGAATCGAACGACTACCGACACACTACCGATTGCACTTGGAGTACGTCGCCGACGAGAAGGGTGAAATCAAACGTTATCCCTTGGCGATCAACGCGCGAGTGGTTGTGTTAGGGGCTGGAAGTCCAGGGAGCGCCGAGATTTTGTTAAATTCAGAAAACCAGGATTTCTGTTTCTCGCCGGCCTTGGGGCAACAATGGAGTGCCAACGGCGATGCGCTGGGCTTTGTGTTGAAGACGCCGGAACTCTCGAACATCGGCGGGAAGGGGACTTGTGAAGACTCTTGCATTCCAGTCGGCAGTTCCGTGCAAACGTCGCTCAACTTTTTCGATCAACCCTGTCTGGAAAACAAGTTTATCATTCAGGAAGCCGCCATTCCTCGATCGGTCTCGAATCTGTTCGCCATGTTGCTCGGCGACCGGCATTTGGACTATTCGATGGTCATGTTGGCGATGGGACATGACGAAGCGCGCGGGCGGATCGAAAAGAAAAATGGGCGATATCAAGTCGTCTGGCCTGGACTGAAAGAAAGTCGATACCGCCAGATGATATTTCGTGTGTTCGATGGAATCGCCCAAGCGGAAGGCGGGCGATATAAACGGCTCAAGGCGTTCGGCGATAATCTGGTGAGCGTCCATCCGTTGGGGGGCTGCCCGATGTCCGACGACCCAGGCCGTGGTGCCGTCAATCACCTTGGCCAGGTTTTTGTAGGTCGCAGGGGAGGGGATTGCTTGTCGGGGACCGAACAAGGTCAAGTGTTTCCAGGGTTATACGTGGCCGATGGTTCGATCATTCCCACAGCATTGGGCGTCAACCCGTATTTGACCATCTGCGCATTGGCCGAACGAATTGCAGCACATTTGGTGCGTCATCCGTGGTACGCAGATTTGTTTGGCGGCAGACGTATGTGAACCAGCGGACTCCGCACAAGAGTACCCCGCTTAGGGCTGCTTCATATTTCAGACCTGACCCGGTTCGCGGCTCCCCCTCGCGGAGCCCACTGGATCACACAATGCCAGTCGAGTAGTTGTACGCACTCCCCCCCTCCTCGTCAAATGCCCCCTCGCCAAAACGCCAAAAAGGAGGACAGGCATTCTCTGAATGAGGGTTTTTTGTGGGAATCATTCAAGAAATGCCTAGGTTCTGAGTAACCTTTTTAGGTAAACCAAGTTCGATTCGTGGGACTTTGCCCTGTTCCGGACCGGAAATTGACTCCCAACCCCTATTCATACAAGGGCGGGTTTTGAGGGTTAGGAAGGCGTTCTGGAAAATTTGACCCTTTTCGGGAGCGCAAATTATACTGGAAAGGGTTTTGCGAATTACCCGAAACATAAAGTGGCTTTCAAGAACAGCGCAGGATTCCAATCTGACGAGCAAGGCTCAATGGGTCTTTCGTTAGTTGTGAAATATCCGCCCTCAGGCGATTTCCTTGTTTTGAAAAACGAGGGCGCTTGGTGGCGTGCGCTGAAAAATTACTGCGAGGGAATCTGGAGATGAAAAACTCCTTGATGCGTTTGCTGTTGGCAACCGGACTGGTTTGGGGCGTGGGCTTGGTCGTTTGTTTGCCGACGTCGGCGCAAGTGAACCGGGAACCTCGCCCTTTTGCACCCGGAGTGCTGAAAGTGTTTCCTCCAGTGATGGACGCGCGGGACTCGTTTACTATCCCCATGCCTGTTCCGGGATTGGACGCTCATGCGTTTGAACCGCATTTCGCGCCCAAAGCATTCACCGTATTTGGTCAGACGCAAGAGGTCGTATTCTTCCGCGATGTGTGGCATTTGGAGTTTGCCACGTTGGGATTGCGCCAGATAGAATTGGCTTACCGGTATCCTGATGGAGAGGTCCGCACACGACACTTCTGGTATATGCCCTATCGGATTCGAGATATCGGACGGAGTCTGACTTATCGAGAAGTCCTGGATGACAGCGCGGTGGCGAAGACGCGAAAAGAACTGTTGATCAATGAAGATACGGAATCCGGTGAAAGCCGCGCCCCACGTTTCTTCCCGGAATTTCAACTGAATGGCTGGATCTATGACGACAATCAAGAGCGGCAGGTTGTGAGCTATCGCGACCAGTATTTAGCGGACGTGGCTCGCGAAATCCAAAAGTTGGAAGACCCGCACCGGCGGATGTACGACAAATTCGAGATGCTCGATCAGACAGTACCGCGTGTCGATGCTTCTAGCGATGAGGGGCTATGGGGTGTGGCGATTTGGGAAAACGTGGACCCGAACATTGATTTTTGTTCGGTCCAAGTCTTTGGTCTGACCAATGCCTATCGCATGGAACAGACCGTCGCCGGTGAAGTTGTCATTCGGCGCAAGGTATTGCAACTCAATTTCTATCGTCCAGGCGATAGCGTTCGACAAATGCGCGACAACGTCTATTTTGGCGTGCCTTTGGTGGTGAGTCCTGCCGAGCAAGTCGAGATTTGTAAACGGTACTTCTTGCCGGGTCCGCGGATTAACGCTTTTTGGTACGATGCGAAGCACGGAAACGAAATTTTGTTAGCTGAGATCGATGCCGAAGTCAGCCTGGACGATTTCTCTTCGCCTGTAGTTGGCGAATTGAACGCAGGCCAGTTGCCCGATCACCTGGCCGCAGGGTTGGAGTCAGCCGGAGTACGCCCGGCGGGCGGTTCGGTAAAAACCTTGGTGGCTGGCGGAATGTGGCAAATTGACGCCGACAAGGCCGGTGAATCGGTGAAGATCGAGCTGAAATTCCAGCCGCAATACTGGGAACAAAAGGGTAAAGGAATCCGCTTTATCAGGACTATTGATTATCTGTGGGTTTATCAGTAGAATTGCCCGATTCCAACTGATTACGAGCAGGTTTTTGAAAGATTTAGCGGTTCTCTCATGGCACATAAGAAAGGTCAAGGCTCCAGTCGCAACGGGCGAGATTCGAATGGACAGCGACGGGGTGTCAAACGGTTTGCCGGCGAGCAGGTAATTGCCGGGAACATTTTAATTCGCCAAGTGGGGAACAGGTTCCACGCCGGACGGAACGTGGGTCAAGGCCGCGACTACACACTGTATGCCCTGGTCGATGGTCGGGTGGCATTTGATCGCGAAGGCCGCCGGATCAATGTCTTGCCAGAAGACAATTGACCTCGCTTGGAATTTGGCTGGTCGGCGGATTGCCGAAAGTCTTTCTCGTTCGACAGTTTCGCTGGCGACCCGGTATGCTGAGATAGGGCATTAACCGAGTCGTCGTGGTTGATTCTGTGCACTGGCCATTTCATGTTTCAATTGAAGTATTGTTCGGTGTTCCCAAATCATGCTTCGAGATCATCCATGCGCAACGAACACTGAAAAGAATAGGCATGTTTGTCGATCGAGTTCTCATTGAAGTTTCGGGTGGCGACGGCGGCAATGGTTGCTTGAGTTTCCGGCGAGAGAAATACGTTCCGCTGGGGGGACCCGATGGAGGAAACGGGGGAGACGGCGGCAGTGTCGTGTTGGTCGTTGAACAAGGTGTCAACAGTCTTGTGGCGTTGGCGCATCGCAAGCATTGGCGAGCAGATTCAGGCCACGCCGGCAAAGGAGCGAATCGACATGGACGATCGGCGCCTGATTTGCGAATCCCTGTCCCGCCAGGCACGCTGATCATCGATGCGAAGAACGATTTCATTATCAAAGACCTGACGGTGCCGGGGGAGGAGTTGATCATTGCGCGAGGGGGAAAAGGGGGTTACGGCAATGCGCATTTCAAATCATCGACGAACCAGGCACCCCGTCAAACGACGCCAGGTGAAAGCGGTCCCAGCCGCGCCGCGCCGCCGACAGGTCGTCC